>JAZUFP010000361.1:0-1971 GCA_045640765.1 Acutalibacteraceae bacterium | reverse complement strand
AAGGCGGTACCGTCACAGCCGGAAGCGCCGTAATGATCAAGGTCGATACCGGCGGCGTGATCTGTTCCGCCAATTATCCGACCTACGATTCGGCTACCCTGCACGAAAAGTATGACGAACTGATCAACGATCCTTCCAAACCACTGACCGACCGCGCTTTTCAGGGTGTATATCCGATCGGTTCGACCATCAAACCGATCGTTGCCACTGCCGCATTGGAAAACAACCATTACTACATCGGCGAAACCGTTTTTTGCAAACAGACTTACAGTTATTTTGAGGATTATAAACCGCAGTGTCTGCACTACCACGGCACCATGAATCTAAAATCGGCTTTAGCAAAAAGCTGTAACTATTTTTTCTTTGAACTGGGTCGCCGTGTCGGGGCAACAACACTGACCGATTATTTCAAACAATTCGGTTTAGGACAGTTGACCGGCATTGAAGTCGATGACAGCGCAGGCATTCTGGCCGAACCCGACCGGGACGGTTTCGGCGGTGACACCCTGCAAATTTCCATCGGTCAGAAAAACGCCTTTACCCCATTGCAACTTTGCAATTACTGTGCCACCCTTTCCAACGGCGGCACCCATTACCGCGCCACTTTGATCGACCGGATCGTGTCGTACGATCTTTCCGAAATCTATGACCGGCATGATCCGGAAGTAATGAACAAGGTCAAGATCAGTCCCCGTTCGCTTGCCGCCATCAAGGAAGGTATGCTTTCGGTGACGGTAGACGGTACCGGACGCACCGCTTTGGGTGATTATCCGATAAAGATCGGCGGCAAAACCGGTACTTCGCAGATCAACGGCGGGGCCGACCACACAACGTTTATTGTTTTTGCGCCGTATGAAAATCCGGAAATCGCCATTTCGGTCGTGCTGGAACACGGTTCTTCCACAAATTCGGCCGGTACGTTGATCCGTGAACTCCTGGATGCGTATTTTTACAGCAAAAAAGGAAGCGTTTCCGACACCCCGATTTATACCGTATTGCCCTAAAAAAGGCAAACAAAGGTTTGACAAAAAGATTATTTTATGATAATATTTTATTGATCATATATTTGATTCGAGGGATATTATTATGGGCAAAATGATTGCCGTAACATCCGGAAAAGGCGGCACCGGCAAATCGACCGTCGCCATGGGACTGGCTATGGCATTCAGGCAACTGGGTCAACGGGTCCTGCTGATCGATCTTGATTCCGGACTGAGGTGTCTTGATTTGATGCTGGGCGTAGATGACCAGGTGGTTTTGGATCTGTCAGACATTTTAGATGGAAGACCGTATTATGACGCTCTCTATTCTTCCCCGGAGCTGGACGGCATTGACCTGATCCCCGCGCCTGCCCAACTGGAAAATATATCCGATTCCGCTTTCAAAACATTGCTTTCGACCATTGGGAATTCATACGATAACGTCATTCTGGATTTCCCCGCCGGCGTTGATTTTCGCCTTTACGAAGCACTGCCGAAACGGACCCGTATCATTACCGTATGCAACCCCGATCCCGTTTCCGTACGGGATGCCGCGGTCGTTTGCGAAAAGCTGCCCGATTTCAATAAAGAGCCGCTTTTCATTCTGAATAAATTTTCCGCAGATCAGATCCGCAACGGGATCTATCAGAATATTGATTCGATCATTGATTCTTCCGGTTTTCGCCTGGTGGGTATCGTCCCGGTCAGCGATCCGCTGATGTTGCTTTCCGTCCGCCATTCTATTCCTGAAAAAAGCCGCGGATTCAAAGCATTCTCACGAATCGCCCGTCGCCTGGACGGTGATTCCGTACCGTTGCCGAAGCCGAGAAAAATATAACGTTAAGGAGACTTTTTTATGACCATTGCACTTATTTCCAACGATGCAAAAAAAGAACTGATGGTTCAATTCTGCATTGCTTACTGCGGTATTTTAAGCCGCCACGATCTGGTCGCGACCGGCACCACCGGTAAAATCGTTTCCGAAACAACC
>JAZUFP010000360.1:0-3149 GCA_045640765.1 Acutalibacteraceae bacterium | reverse complement strand
AACGGACGATTGCTTCGGCAAACGGATAATTCATGACCGAATCCAACTGTTTGCCGAGCAAAAAACGCCGACGCGCGCCGTAACTGATCTTGTTGGAGGCATCTTCCCAAACTTCGCCCAGCAAGTAAGCGTCAGGGCTTTCCGTTTTGATCGCTTTCCGAACGGCATCCAGAAAAGCGTCCGGCAATTCATCGGCAACGTCCAGCCGCCAACCGCTGATGCCGTGGCGCATCCAATATCTCAGCACGCCGTTTTCACCGGTAATAAAATTCATAAAATCCGGGTTTTCCTCGTTGGTTTCGGGTAATGACGGCACCCCCCACCATGCGCTGTAATCATCCGGGAAACGGTTGAATTTATACCATGAATAATACGGTGACGTCGTATTATTATACGCACCGCAGGTATCGTATCTGTTCTTGCGGTTAAAATAGCGACTGTCATCACCGGTATGAGAGAAAACGCCGTCTAAAATAACAGAAATCCCATATTCTTTCGCCTTTTCACAGAGCGTTTCCAAATCCCTTTCCGTACCGAGCATCGGGTCGATCTTCATATAATCCGCGGTATTATACCGGTGGTTGGAATGGGCTTCGAAAATCGGATTCAAATAAATGCAGGTCACACCAAGCGACGCGATGTACGGCAGTTTTTCCGTGATCCCGGCAAGATCACCGCCGTAATAATCGTTCCCGAGTGTCAACGCTCCGTCGGTTTGGCGGTATTCCGGCTGTTTTGACCAGTCATTGCACAAATACCGGTCAGCCGGAACATCGTTATGTAACTGACCGCTTTTATAAAAACGGTCCGGAAAGATCTGATAGATCACGCCACCGCGCAGCCAATCGGGCGTTGTAAAATCAGCGTCGTACACCGTTAACTGCCACCACTCGCCATCCTCTTCTGAAAAAACGCCCAAACTCCCCTGCTTTTGAACAAAGAAAGGGCCGAAATCGCTGGCATATCGGAACGAATACCAGTACAATCCGGTCGAAAGATTCAGCTCGGCATCATAAAACCGATAATCATCCAACCATTCGGCAGGTTCCATTCTGATCTCAATGATTTCGCCGTCATCGCTCCGATAACGCAAAAAAGCAGTCTGTACCCGTGCGTCACGATGCAGCAAAAGCCGTAACCGCAGGGGATCTCCCGCGGCCACGGCACCGATTTTCGAACGGTATAAACGATTTGCTGAATCAAACGGATAATACTGCATTTTTATTTCAACGGCTCCAAATGCCAGATTTTTTTGGCATAATCATCGATCGAACGATCCGAAGAGAAAATACCGGATTTCGCAATATTGTACAGCGACATACGATTCCATGTGTTTTTATCGCGGTACAGTTGAGAAGCTTTATTTTGCGTTGCGCAATAATCGGCATAATCCGCCAATGCCATATAATGATCGACGTTTTTCAGTGTATTATAGATATTATCAAACGACTGACCGGCTAAACCGCTGCCGATAAAATCCAAAGCGGCACGGAGATCGCCGTTATTCTGATAATAACCCGCCGGCGAATAACCGTCTTTTTGCAGTCGCAGAACTTCGGGCGTCTGCATACCGAAAATCAAAATATTCTCATCCCCGACAGCTGAATGGATCTCAACGTTCGCGCCGTCTTCCGTACCCAGTGTAACAGCGCCGTTCATCATGAATTTCATGTTGCTGGTACCGCTGGCTTCGGTAGAGGCCAGCGAAATCTGTTCACTGATTTCTGCCGCCGGAATCATCAGTTCCGCCAGTGTTACCCGATAGTCTTCAACAAACAGCATTTTCAGGCGGTCGTTGACAGTACGGTCATTGTTGATAACTTCGGAAAGTTTATAAAGCATCTGAATGATCTCTTTGGCAAAGAGATAACCGGGAGCCGCTTTCGCGCCGAAAATATAGGTCTTCGGCTGAAAATCAGCATGCGGGTTGTTTTTCAGATACAGATAGTCGGTGACAATATGCAGGGCGTTCAGGTGCTGACGCTTATATTCATGCAGCCGCTTGACCTGCATATCAAAGAGTGAATTCGGGTCCAGCAACACACCGTATTCGTTCTTGACGTAATTGGAAAGCCGAATTTTGTTCTCATGCTTGATTTCACCCAAACGATCCAGCACCGACTGATCATCCGCAAATGCAGTCAGTTTTTCCAACTGCATGGTGTCTTTGATAAAATCCGGTCCGATCCATTCCGTCAAAGCGGCAGTCAGTTTCGGATTGGACTGTCCCAGCCAGCGGCGATGCGCGATACCGTTTGTCACGTTGGTGAACTTTTCGGGGGTCATGTTGTAATAATCCTTGAAAAGCTGATCGGTCAGAATCTGACTGTGCAGTTTCGAAACACCGTTAACGGTATGACCGGCCGCCACGCAAAGATTTGCCATACGGACAACACCGTTGCTGATCACAGCCGTACGTTCAACAATGTCGGCGTCGCCGGTTTTGTTCCAAACTTCGGCACGGTAGCGGTTATCGATTTCCTTAATGATCTGCAAAATACGCGGCATACGGGCGCTCATCAAGCCAACAGACCAGCATTCCAACGCTTCCGGCATAATGGTGTGATTGGTATAGCTGACCGTTCTGGTCACGATATCCCACGCTTTCTCCCACGCGTAACCGCATTCATCCAGCAGAAACCGCATCAGTTCCGGAATGGCCAGTGTCGGATGCGTATCGTTGATATGGATGGCTACTTTATCGGGCAGATTATCAAGCGTGTTGTACTTGCGCAGATGACGGTTCAAGATATCCTGGATCGAAGCGGAAACCAAGAAATACTGCTGACGCAGACGAAGCGACTTGCCTTCGTGATGATTATCTTCGGGATACAGCACTTTTGAGATCGCTTCCGCGTTAGCGCGCTGTTCCAAAGCCCGGGCGTAATTTCCCTGATTAAAAGCCGACATATCAAAGTCGTTGCATTCCGCACTCCAAAGACGCAGAACGTTGACCGTTTTACCGTCCTTACCGGCAACCATCAGATCGTACGGCATGGCGTGAACACTTTGATAATCTGTATGCTCAATATGATGATAGCTGCCGTCCCACCATTCGTTGATTTTGCCGACAAAATGAACATCAACAGCGGAACCCGGCCCCGGCTGCAGCCAGATACCGCCGCCGGGCAGCCAGAAATCAGGCATTT
>JAZUFP010000359.1:0-1662 GCA_045640765.1 Acutalibacteraceae bacterium | reverse complement strand
GAGGTTTACGGCACCGAAAACACCAAGATCAGCGCTTCGCCGGTCAAGGAACAGTACGATGCTTACGACGAACTCAACTTTACCGATCTGTACTTGGGCGGTCAGCCTGTTACGGGTGAAGTTACTTTGAACGGTGGCCAGACCTACACCTACAACCGCACTTCCCCGACCTACTCGGCCATTCTCCACTTCAACTGGACGGCCGGTGACGTAGCAAAATTCCAGATGTCCTTTGACAAAACGGCCAACGGCGATATGAGTTATCCCTTCGGCGTTTGGGTCAGAGAACCGAACGGCGACGGCGCCGGTGCAAACGGTGACTACTGGTTTATGCCGGGCGAAACGCAGGGTGTAAAGAATGATTTTGATCACGCACTTGCCGCAGGCGAGCAGATCGAGTTTGAACTGGGTCGTTTGAAGGTCGTCAGCGGCCCGAATGCCGGCAAATACTACACCTATTTGAAAATGAATAAGCAGCTGATCGCAGAAGCTTATAACGAAGTCGGCGCAAACGGTCAGTACACCTTCGGCGCAAATGATATGACCCTTTCGAACGAAATCATGTTCGGCTACTGGTCGGGCGCTGTGGTCAGCAACCTCGGTAAACTTTCTCCGGTCGAACTTGAAACCGTTTACGAACCGTACGACGAACTCAACTTTACCGATCTTTACTTAGGTGGTCAGCCCGTTACGGGTGACGTTATCCTCAACGGCGGTCAGGTCTACACTTACGACCGCACTTCTCCGACCTATTCAGCCATCCTCCACTTTAAGTGGAAGGCCGGTGACGTTGCCAAGTTCCAGATGTCCTTTGATCATTTGGAAAACGGCAGCATGAGCTATCCCTTCGGTATCTGGGTCAAGGAACCGTTCGGTGACGGCGCAGGTGAAACCGGTGCCTACTGGTTTATGCCGGGCGAATCACAGGGCGTTCAGAATCCGTTTGATCATGCCCTTGCCGCAGGCGATACAGTCAACTTTGAAATCGGTCGATTGAAGATCAAGTCCGGCCCGAACGCAGGCAAGTACTACACCTATTTGAAGATAGATGGAGAACTGGCCGCAGAGGCCTACAACGAAGTCGGCGCAGACGGACAGTACACCTTCGGCGCCAATACACTGAGTCTTTCCAACGAAATCATGTTCGGCTACTGGTCCGGTGCAGAGGTGACCAACTACGGTAAGATCGGTCCGGTCTCTCCGGAAATCGGCGGTCACGAGGGTCTTCGCGGTGACGTTGACAGCAACGGCGTTGTAAACGCGAATGATATCGTTGCGCTGAAACAGGTCATCCTCGGCGTGCTCTCTGTTGAAAACGGTGTTGCCGACTACAATAACGACGGCGATGTCGACGTCCGCGATCTGGTCGCGATGATGAAAGACTTTGCCGCTTCGAATAACCACACCAGAACCGGCGCTTTGGCTTTCGGTATGCAGGAACACGTCAATGAAGACGGTACCGGCGCAAACGAAACCAAAACCCCGGCTTACATCGCGGACGCTACCGCTACGATGGGCGCTTCTTACTACCGTCTGGGCTTTGCCATTAACAGACTGTTCCACTGCAGCGGAACCCGCCTGTCCTGGAACGAGGAACAGGTCGCTATCTTGCGTGAACAGATCGACCAGCTGACACAGCGCGGCATTACCGAGATCCTTTAT
>JAZUFP010000358.1:0-4710 GCA_045640765.1 Acutalibacteraceae bacterium | reverse complement strand
TCCTTATCAAAGAGGTGAATCTTTGCGGTTTCGAACGCGATCGTGATCTTATCGCCCGGTTTCGCAGTAGAAGTCGGAGCAACGCGAGCATTGATCGCTTGACCTTCGCAGTTCATATACAGATAAGTTTCAGCACCCATCAATTCGGTAACTTCAACATCTGCTTCAACAACGCCATCCGGGTTCGCAGCGATCAAATCAGCTTCGTTGTGAACATTTTCCGGACGAATACCCATGATAACTTCTTTGTTAACATAGGATTCCAAAACGTTTTCTTTGTTCTTATCTGCCGGCAGTTTAATGCGATATTTCACGCCAGCACGGGTCTTGGTATCTTCGGAACCGAATTCAACAAAGAAGTCTTCGCCTTCTTTGAGGAGTTTGGACTCAATGAAGTTCATCTGCGGCGATCCGATGAATCCTGCGACGAACAGGTTGCACGGATACAGATACAGATTATTCGGTGTATCGACCTGCTGAATAACACCGCTCTTCATAACGACGATGCGGGTACCCATGGTCATAGCTTCGGTCTGGTCGTGGGTAACATAAATGAAAGTAGTACCCAAACGCTGATGCAGCTTGCTGATTTCGGTACGCATCTGCGCACGCAGTTTAGCATCCAAGTTGGACAACGGTTCGCCCAAAAGGAAGACCTTCGGTTCACGAACGATTGCACGACCCAAAGCAACACGCTGACGCTGACCACCGGACAAAGCTTTCGGTTTGCGTTCCAGCAAATGTTCAATATCCAAGATACGGGCAGCTTCTTCAACACGACGTTTGATTTCGTCCTTTGAAGTTTTGCGCAGCTTCAAACCGAATGCCATGTTATCGAACACGGTCATGTGCGGATACAAAGCGTAGTTCTGGAAAACCATGGCGATGTCGCGGTCTTTCGGCGCAACGTCGTTGACCAAACGGTCACCGATGTAGATTTCACCGTCGGAAATTTCTTCCAGACCGGCAACCATACGCAAAGTGGTAGATTTACCGCAGCCGGAAGGACCGACCAAGATAATGAATTCTTTATCCTTGATTTCCAGACAGAAATCAGAAACGGCCGTTACGCCGCCAGGATAGCGCTTGTAAACATTGCGAAGTGATAAACTTGCCATACTGTGGGACCTCCTGAAACAGACATTAATTTTCTAATATATTATAGCAAAAGCCACCCCAAATTACTATTATTATCTTATCCAAACTTATAAATAGCATTTTGGCTAAAATGTATAGGAATTACACAAGAAAACCTTTTTCAGCATCATTTCGTTCATTTCTACACATTCCCCCGGTGCCAATTCGACAGGCAGCGTTAAATCACCGATCGATTCCCTGTGAAGTGCATTGACACCCAATCCGACCACGCCGAACATCCGCTTGACCTCGTGGTATTTTCCCTCGGTCAGCGTAAGGTACGCGCGGTGCTGTCCCGCAATCTTCAACACCGCAGGTCGGCAGACCGTTCCATCCGCCAACGTTACGCCTTTTTCAAAAGTTTCTGCCATTTCCGGCGTGATGTCTCCGTCCAACTCGGCAAGATACCGCTTCGGTATGCCGGATTTCGGGCTGATGACTTTATGCGCAAAATCGCCGTCATCCGTCAGAATCAGCAATCCCGTCGTATCCTTGTCCAGCCGTCCGACCGGAAACATACCGTCCCGGTGCAATTCCGGCGGCAGCAGATCCAGCACCGTTTCACGTTTTTTATCGTTGGAAGCAGAAAGCACACCGGCGGGTTTATTCAATAAAACATATAAATGTTTTTTGTATTCGACTTTTCGCTGACCGAACAGTACGGAATCCGTTTCCGTCAAAACGGCATGTCCGATATCGCGGACAGTGATACCGTTCACTGTAATCTGCCCGCGACGAATCGCCTCTTTTGCGTCATTGCGGCTGATTTGCAGTTGGTTGGCGAGAAATCGATCCAGTCTGATTTTTTCCATGTATATCCTCTTTATTATAATTGATCAGGCGCATATCAATGATGCGACCGTTATATACAAACAAATCCAAATCGGTATACCGGCGATCTTTCAGCGGATAACGATAAACCGTGATACGGCATCCGCAAAACGGTAGTAAGTGATCATTCAACGAAAGATCATCCGGAACGATCGTATGAACGCAGGCGGCGGTCGATCCGATCGCGTATCCGTGATTTTCCGCATACCGCACCCGAAGTGCGTTGGTAAGCGCATTTTTCGGAACGGTTCGCACGGAAATCCATTCCGCGATTACGAGAAGAAGAATGACCGTTCCCGAAAAAAGAACCAATAGCCGTTTTCTTGTCAAAGAAAAATACAGTTTCACGGCACTTCCCCTCCATTTGAGAATATGCCACGGCATACTGAATTATTCTTCCAAAAGACAAACGGCGTGCGCGGCGATCCCTTCCTCGCTCCCCGTAAAACCGAGTTTTTCTTCTGTTGTGGCCTTGACATTGACCCGGGTTATATCCACACCGAGATCGGACGCAATATTCGACCGCATCGTTTCAATAAAAGGCGCCAGTTTCGGTCGCTGTGCCAGAACAGTAGCATCCACGTTCCCGACGGAAAAGCCGGATTTCCCGATCAGTTCAGCTGTTTTGCGTAATAATATGCGGCTGTCAATATTGTGAAACCGCTCATCCGTATCCGGAAAATGCCGACCGATATCACCCAAAGCGGCGGCACCTAACAGGGCGTCGCAAATTGCGTGCAGCAGCACGTCAGCATCGGAATGACCCAGCAATCCGCAGGTATGCGGTATTTCCACGCCGCCAAGCACAAGACGGCGGTCGGGTACTAACCGATGCACATCATATCCGTGACCGATTCTCATAATCCAGTTCCTTTCAGATATATTTCCGCCAAAAGCAAATCCCCCGGCGCGGTAATTTTAATATTATAGGGCGATCCGGCAACGATTTTTACCGGAATTCCGGCCCGTTCCATCAAAGCCGCGTCATCCGTCAGCATTGCCGCGTCGGCAACCTGCCCGACGGCTTTCAGATAAGAAGTTACCGTCATACCCTGCGGTGTCTGGATCGCATACAGCCCCGTTCTATCCACCGTTTCGCAAACCAATCCATTTTGATCAGCACGCTTGACAGTATCCACGATCGGATTGGCACAGACTACCGCCTGCTGTGTTTCCAATTCTGTTACAACATCGGCAATGATCTGTGCCGACACCAACGGCCGCGCGCCGTCATGGATCAGTACTTTCTCCTCCTGCGGTGTCAAACGGGAAAAACCGCTCATCACCGATTCGTGACGGTTGATGCCGCCGGCCACTACGTCGGTCAATTTGCGGATGGCATATTCATCGCAAAGGCGCTGGACCGTGAGCATATCCTCTTCCCGTGTCACCAAAATGATCCGCGAAATAAAAGGACTTTCATCAAAAGCCGTCAGTGTACGGATCAACACCGGCTTCCCATCCAGCATTGCCAGTTGCTTATTGACACCGTTCATCCGGGTGGAAGAACCCGCGGCAACAACAATGACCGGCACGGTACGGCCGATTTCCGGTGAAACGCGATATTGCAATTTAGGCAGCGTCTTTTCCATTCTCTTTTTTCCCTTTCAGTTTGAAGTAAAGCATCGGTCCCAAAATGCCGAAAAAAGAACCCAAAGACCAACCGCCGACCACATCGGTCAGATAATGGGCGTTAAAATAGATCCGACTGATGCCGATCATCAACGGCAAAGCGATGCAGACAACAGCGGTCAAAATACGTTGCCAACGCTTACTGCACAACGGAATCAGCAACAGCATCAAGCTGATATATAATGCCGCAGAACTGATCGCGTGACCGCTTGGAAAACTGTATCCACCCACCGACAGCAGATTTCCCAGCGGACGCGGCCGTTCAACGATGTGTTTTATGACCGTCCCGCACCCCCATCCGACCAACGTGGTAATACCTGTTGCCACGCCAACACGAATCCTGGTAAAAGGGATGATCAGCAAAACGATCACAACAGCGACCATACCGTATACTTCGCCGATTGCGGAAAAGAAACCGAATACGGGGTTTTTCGCTGCGTTCGGATTGATGAAACGCGAAACAGCCAATTCCGTATCGACAAAACGATCCGTCACTGCGGAATACGTACAGAACGCGAAGACCGCCAACAAGAGTATCAATATAATGCAATTCCGGTATTTTTTCATGCGATCACCATAAGAAAAAGGCCGCACGGCAGAAACCTGCGTGCGGCACAAAAGTCAAAAATTACTGTTCATCTTCAGCCGATTCTTCACAGCCGCAGCAACAATCGTCGCAGCCGTCAAAATCGAATTCCAAAGGTGTGCCGCAATTCGGGCAGTCGATTCCGTCTTCTTCAAGCATCTCGGCATCCAGATAAATCACATCATGGCAAACCGGGCATTCCACCTCGAAGCAGTCGTCATCGTCTTCATCACAGCAGCAACAATCATCGTCTTCGTCATCGTAAATCAATTCTTCGACAGAAGCCAGATCCTCATCGACCGCGTCGACCTGGTCACCCATATCAGCGACAACTTCTTCAACGTCATCGATTTCCGCGGCGATATCACCCAGAACGTCAAGAATGGCATTGATTACTTTATCATCGGTATTCAGGCCTTCAGCCAAACCTTTGATATATGCTACTTTTTCGGAAATATTCATTTCATCCATAAGAATACCTCTTTTCATTAAGCGCGTTCCATATATTCACCGGTACGGGTGTC
>JAZUFP010000357.1:0-10091 GCA_045640765.1 Acutalibacteraceae bacterium | reverse complement strand
ACATCCGTGGTTCAAGGAATCCGCGAAACCCGAAAGAAACGAGTATACCGACCGTTACGTCTGGACGGATACCGTCTGGGATCCGCCGATCGAACTGTCAACGCTGCGCGGATTTTCCGACCGTGACGGCGCGGCTGTTGTTAACTTCTTCTCGTTCCAACCGGCGCTTAATTACGGCTATCAGGAAGTTACCGAACCGTGGCAGTTGCCGACCGATGCCGAAGGCCCGCGCGCAACACTTCAAGCTATGAAGGATGTAATGTCTTTCTGGCTGGATATCGGCTGTGACGGCTTCCGTGTGGATATGGCGGCTTCGCTGATCAAAAACGATCCCGAAGCTATCGGCATTACCAAACTGTGGAATGAAGTTCGCGCGTTTCTGGATGAAAAGTATCCCGATTCCGTCCTAATCTCCGAATGGGGTGAACCCGCTACGGCGATCAATGCCGGTTTTGATATGGACTTTTTATTGCATTTCGGACCGAGCCATTATATGGATTTGTTCCGGGAAGAACTGAATGCTCCGGTAAAAAGAAATCCCTATTTTTCGAAGAACGCCGACATTGATATTAATGATTTTATTTCCGCATACCGTAAGATATATGCGACGTCAAAAGATAAGGGTTATATTTGCATCCCGTCAAGTAACCATGATATGCTGCGCATGAGCGCCAAGTTGGATGACAAAGCCATGCGGTTGGCGTTTGCGTTCATACTGACTATGCCCGGCTGTCCGTTTATTTATTACGGCGACGAGATCGGCATGAAGTATATAAAGATGAGCAGTAAAGAGGGCGGATATTACCGAACGGGCTCCCGTACACCGATGCAGTGGGATTCTTCCGAAAATCTCGGATTTTCGACGGCCGCTCCCGAACAGTTGTACCTGCCGGTCGATCCGGCGGCGGACGCGCCGACGGTCGAGGCACAGCAGAAGGATGAAAATTCGCTGTATCATGAAGTGAAAAAACTGCTGGCGATCCGCAATTCCTATACAGAACTGCAATCCGACGCGGAAGTGGAATTCCTGACCGATACCGGGTATCCGCTGGTTTATACCCGTGAAAATGAGGACGGAAAGATCCTGATTATGATCAATCCGAGCAATAAAACGGTTACATATAATACACAGCTTTCCGGTGAAGCAATATACGCTTTCGGTGAAACGAATGCGATCGACGGCGGATATACGTTATCCGCGCAGTCCGCTTTGTTTATTAAAGTATAAACATGATGTAACGGCAAAACTGAAGCCCCCTGCAATCATTTTGATTGCAGGGGGCTTGGTATCATATATGGCATTGCGAGAGGAAATCAAACTATAATTTCACCCAGGCAGTGATCGTGTTCGTCTTTCAGTATTCGTACCGTTTTGATTTCACCGGTAAAAGGTTTTTCGGATCGGACAAATACTTTGGCGTATTGCGGTGTAAAACCGACCGCATAGCCATTTTCCGGTGTTTCAAACAGAACCGGAAATGTTTTTCCAATCATATTTTTTAATACGTCAGCTTCGCTGTTGTTTGTCTGTTCAATCATACGGCGGCTGCGTTCTTCCTTTAAGGCCGGATCAACCTGATCTTTCAGCGCGGCGGCAACTGTTCCGGCGCGTCTGGAATATGAAAATACGTGTGATTTCGCAAACCCGATTTCTTTTACAAACGTTATGCTTTGCTCAAATTCTTCATCGGTTTCACCCGCAAAGCCAACCATGATGTCGGTGGTGATCGAGGAGTCTGGGAACATCTTACGGATTCGTTTGATCAGATCCCGGTAGAATGCCGTATCGTATTTCCGGTTCATTCGTGCCAGCGTGGCGTCACAGCCCGATTGTAACGATAAATGGAACTGTGGACAGAATTTCGGTTGCTTTGACAGCCGTTCCAACATATCGTCGGTCATGTGATCAGGTTCCAACGATCCTAATCTCACGCGCAGAATGCTGTCATTTTCACATACTGCTTCAACAGCATCACATAAATTGTGTCCACTGTCTTTACCGTATGCGGAAAGGTTGATACCGACAAGAACGACCTCTTTGAAACCGCGTTTGGCCAGCGCCGCGGTTTCGGTCCTTATGGATTCCGGAGTTCTGGAACGCACCGGGCCGCGCGCATAGGGAATAATGCAATAAGTGCAGTAGCGTTCACAGCCGTCTTCAATTTTCATGTATGCGCGGGTTCGTTCGGAAAAATCGGTGATCGGTAAGGTATTATAGTTTTCATCGCGTAAATGTGGCTTGACCGCTTGAATGTGTTGCCCGCGATCGTAATGCAGGACGGTTTGTATCAGCTGTTCCGGGTCGGTATTACCGAAAACAACATCGGCTTCGTGTAATTCGTACGCTTTTTCCGGAAACGCCTGCGCCATACAGCCGGTCAGCACGATGACGGCGTTCGGATTCTGTCGTCTGCATTTTCGGATCAACTGCCTGGTTTTACGATCACTTTCCGCCGTGACGGTGCAGGAGTTGATCAGAATCACATCGGCTTGTTCGGGGGAGGAGGTGCCGCTGTGACCGTATTTTTCAAACGCTTCACGCAGAGATTGCGTTTCGTATTGGTTGACTTTGCACCCGAGTGTGTGATAATATAATTTCATGCTAAACTCCATATATTTGATATTTGCATTATACAATAAACCGATCACTCTGTCAAAGATTTCAAAAAAAATTATGAAAAGTAAAAAAAATCCTTGATTTTTCGGTTTAGTTGTGCTATTATATTTTAGCATTTGATTTCACCGATACCTCTTCGGTGGGTTTAATGCCGAAAATATCGACATTGAAGCGGATGGTCCTCTGTCTTTTTTAAGTTATGAACATCTGAAAAAAACAAGGAGGAAAATCTAATGGACATTATTCGTGAGTTGACGGCTGCACAGCTGAAAGAGGATGCGCCGGTTATTGAAATCGGTAATACTGTGCGTGTACACGTCAGAATCAAGGAAGGCGAAAAAGAGAGAATTCAGGTATTTGAAGGTACTGTCATCGCCAAGAACAACAGCGGTATCGCTGAAACTTTCACTGTTCGCCGCGTTTCCTACGGTGTCGGCGTTGAACGTGTTTTCCCGGTTCATTCGCCCATCGTCGCCAAAGTCGAAACTGTTCGTAAAGGTAAAGTTCGTCGTGCGAAACTTTATTATCTTCGTGACAGAGTCGGTAAGGCGGCCAAGGTTAAAGAACGCATTGGTTGATTCATTCAAGGGGGACAGGGGCGCGTATCCTTGTCCCTTTTGTTATATTATTGTATACGGAGGCGATTTTTACGAACGAATTTACGGATAAGAACGATGCACCGGGGAAAGAGACGTTTTCGGCGGATCATGAGGTTGCCGGGACAGATTTCCGGCAATATTCCGTGTTTGATGAAAACGCTGACAACGAAGCATTTTCGGGTTTTGACGATTCGGATGATGTAGATGAAGAAGATGCTTTTACGGTTTTAGATGAACCGGAGGAAGACGTTACTCTGACCGATCAGATTTATGATTGGCTGGATGTTATTGCCACAGCGCTGATCGCCGTTGTTTTGATATTTTCAATGGTTTTCCGAGTTGCTACCATTGAGGGCAGCTCGATGGAAGAAACGTTGTTCAGCAATGAAAAAGTTGTTATTTCCAACGTCGGTTATACCCCGAAACGCGGTGACGTTGTCGTTATTTACCGTGAAACCGGTGAGCCGCCGATCATCAAGCGTGTCATTGCCGTTGCCGGTGAAAAGGTTGATATTGTTGACGGTTACGTCTATGTGAACGATGAGCGAATTGATGAGCCGTATTTGACACAGATGACCGCCAAACGTGAACCCGGCACTAAATTTCCGCTGACGGTCGAGTCCGGAAAAGTGTTTGTCTTGGGTGATAACCGTTTGGTTTCAAACGACAGCCGTTCGCTTGATATCGGTCTGGTCGACGAGAAGAATATTTTGGGTCATGCCTTTATACGCATTTTCCCATTTAATAAATTCGGAGGAATCAAAAAATGAACGCCGAACAAAATATTCAGTGGTTCCCCGGTCACATGACGAAAACCCGTCGTCAGATCGAGGCACAGCTGAAAATTATTGATGCGGTTGTGGAAATTGTCGATGCAAGAATACCTGTCAGTAGTCGTAATCCCGACCTGGCAGGTATTATTGGTTCTAAACCGCTTTTAATTCTGCTGAATAAATGTGATATGGCCGATGCCGCGGTTACCAACACGTGGATTCAGTATTATGCAAATCGAAAAATACCCGCTATTCCGGTTGACTGCCGTTCGGGAAAAGGGATCGGACGTTTCAAAACGGTCGTCAAGGAATTGCTGGCCGATCGCCTGAAACAGTATGCAGAAAAGGGGATGGTCGGAAAACCGCTTCGTGTAATGGTCGTTGGTATTCCGAATGTCGGCAAATCTTCTTTTATCAATCGAATTGCCGGAAATTCGCGGGCAAAGGTCGAAAATCGCCCCGGTGTCACCCGTGGAAATCAGTGGTTTACGATCGACCGCCAGTTGGAACTGTTGGATACGCCGGGCGTTTTGTGGCCGAAATTTGAGGATCAGACCGTCGGAGAACATCTGGCGTTTACCGGCGCTGTGGCTGATCGTGTTCTGGATACTGAATTGCTGGCGATGAGATTACTGGATATTCTGAAAATCGATTATCCTGATTTGTTGATCGCGCGTTACGGTGCGATCGATTTGACACTTGAATCGTATGAACTTTTGGAACAGATCGGTAAGAAGCGCGGCATGGTCATTCGGGGCGGTGAAACCGATACCGAACGTGCCGCCAATATGCTGTTGGAAGAATTCCGCACCTGCAAAATCGGTGCGATAACGCTGGAAAGGATACCGTAATGCCGGATTTAGAATTTGAAAACAAGGCGCGTTCTAATGGGTTTCATTTGGTTTGCGGCGTGGACGAAGCCGGAAGAGGTCCTCTGGCCGGACCGGTTTGCGCGGCAGCGGTTATTTTACCCGATCAGATCGAAATTCCCGGTTTGAACGATTCCAAAAAGTTAAGTGAAAAGAAACGCGAACAATTATATGATGAGATCGTCGCAAAGGCGATCGCATATTCCGTTGCCTACGGAACGCTGGAAGAAGTCGAAACAGTCAATATTTTACAGGCAACTTTTCTGGCAATGAACCGCGCGATTTCCGGTCTGTCGGTCGCGGCTGATTTTGCTTTGATAGACGGAAACCGTGTTCCGAAAGATATCCGAATACCGTGCGAAACGATCGTACACGGCGACGCACGTTCCTGTTCGATCGCCGCGGCTTCCGTTCTGGCGAAAGTGACGCGTGACCGTTTGCTGTATGAATATGATAAAGAATATCCGCAGTACGGTTTCGCCAAACATAAAGGTTACGGAACAAAAGAACACTACGCCGCCATTCGTGAATTCGGTCCGTGTCCGGTGCACCGACTGACTTTTTTGAAAAATGTCTGAATATAATCAGGAACGGGAGCAGGCGGCCGCTTTCGGCGTTGAAGGTGAACGGCGGGTCGCGGAATATTTAAGGCAGAACGGTTATATTATTGTAAAGCGCAATTACCGTGACCGTTTTGGTGAAATTGATATTATTGCCGAAACATGTGATAAGATCACTTTCGTTGAAGTCAAGACCCGCTCTGAAAACGCGATGGTCAGTGGCTTTGAGGCGGTTGATCAAAATAAACAACGGCGGTTGTATAAGACGGGAATGCTTTTTTTGAAACGGCTTCATCGTAAACTTGAACCCCGTTTTGACGTAGCGGAGGTTACGGTCGGTCAAAATCCGGACGGCTCGTTGCGCTGGAAACTTCATTATCTTGAAAACGCTTTTTAGGAGTGATTTTTTGGATTATTTTGATCTCCATTGCGACACGCCGTATGCTTGTTATGATGCCGGACTGTCTTTTTCGTCGAACGGGTTGGCTGTTTCTTCCGCCAAAGGAAAGTCGTTTGAACGTTGGTCGCAGGTGTTTGCTGTCTGGATCAAGGATGATATACCGAATCCATTTGATCTTTATCAGCGTATTTTATCGAATTTTTCTGCTGAAATCGCCAATACCGACGCGCATGTAAAACCGTACCTTTCGGTTGAGGGCGGAGCGGTTTTGGAAGATAAAATCGAACGGTTGGATATTCTGAAAAATGACGGGATCTCTGCTTTGACACTGACCTGGAACGGTGAAAACCGGATTGCCGGTGGTTCCCGTTCGGGCGGAACGCTGACTGATTTCGGCAGGGGAGTCCTGCGAAAAATGGAACGCTTGCGGATCGCGTGTGATCTGTCCCATCTGAACGACCGAAGTTTTGACGAAGTTTTGGAATTGTCGTGGAGACCGTTTGTCAGTCATGCGTGTTGTCGGGCACTGGTGGATCATCCACGAAACGTGACCGATGATCGGCTTCTTCGACTGGCACGGCGTGGCGGGATTTTCGGTTTGTGTTTTTATCCGGAATTCTGCGGAACGCCCGTTTTTGAATCGTTATATCGACAAATCTGTCATTTGCTGGATCTGGGACTGGAAGACGCTATTTCCATCGGTTCGGATTTTGACGGGGCGGTGATGTCACCGGAATTGGATTCAATATCAAAAATCGAGCATTTTTCACACTTTTTAAGTAAAAAAGGATTGCCGGATTCGATTCTTGAAAAAATTTTTTATCAGAATGCCGAAAAATTCTTCGTTTGCCTTTGACAAACGGAGTTTTTTATTATACAATAGTTTTGTTAATTTGTTTTTTGGAGGATTATTATGGCTTATATCAGTACAAGAGACCGTTCTGTACGCGTTACGGCGGCGCAAGCGATCGCGCAGGGCATTTCGGCCGAAGGCGGACTGTTTGTTCCCGAAACGTTTCCGAACCTTACTGCGGCGGATTTTGAACGCCTGAAAGAAATGAATTATATCGAGCGCGCGAAAGAAATTTTGCGTCTCTTTTTGGATGATTTTACAGAAGACGAATTAGACTATTGTGTGCGTGGCGCTTATACCGACACATTTGACGATAATAATCCTGCGCCGATCGCCCGTTTGGGGGAGAAAGCCAATATTTTGGAACTGTGGCACGGTCCGACCTGCGCCTTTAAGGATCTGGCGTTGCAGTTATTGCCGTATCTGCTGACTGTTTCCGCCAAAAAGACCGCGCAGGGTAAGAAGACAGTTATTCTTGTAGCAACTTCCGGTGATACCGGCAAGGCCGCTTTAGAGGGTTTTAAGGACGTACAGGGAACCGAGATCATCGTGTTTTATCCGAGTGACGGCGTCAGCCCGATGCAAAAATTGCAAATGGCATCGCAAAAAGGCGAAAACGTGCACGTGTTTGCCATTCACGGAAATTTTGACGATGCACAGACCGGCGTAAAACAGATCTTTACCAATGATCAGATCAAGGAACTGCTGGCACAGAACGATTTGCAGTTTTCTTCCGCAAACTCGATCAACTGGGGCCGACTGGCACCGCAGATCGTATACTACGTTTCGGCGTATTGCGATTTGCTGAAAGAAGGTCAGGATATCGGGGACGGAATGAACGTTGTTGTTCCGACCGGTAATTTCGGTAACATTCTTGCGGCCTATTATGCCAAGAAGATCGGCGTCCCGATCCATAAACTGATCTGCGCGTCGAACGCGAATAATGTTTTGACCGATTTTATCCGAACGGGTGTCTATGACCGTAACCGTCCGTTCTATATGACCTATTCACCTTCAATGGATATTTTGATTTCCAGTAATCTGGAAAGAATGTTATTTGAACTTTATAATAACAACGCCGAAACGGTCGCCGATCTGCAAAACCGCCTTTCCGCCGACGGTAAATATACCGTCAGCGCCGAAGTCAAGGAAAAAATTGACGGTTTGTTTTACGGCGGCTGCTGTGATGACGATCAAACGTTACAGACCATTCGTTCCACTTTCGAACGGTACGGCTACTTGTGTGATACGCATACCGCGGTCGCTTTGGCGGTGTATGATCAGTATCTGAAAGAATCCGGAGATGACCGCACGACGGTGATCGCTTCGACGGCTTCTCCGTATAAGTTTGCGAAAAACGTGCTTTCCGCGTTGGATGATTCTTCGGCATCGGATGAGTTTGAATACGTGCGCTTGCTGCACACAACCACCGGAACCAATATTCCGCAGCCGATCGCCGCGTTGGAAAACGTCGCCGTTCGCTTTAATGAAATTTGCGAAAAAGACGGTATGCGTGAAGTCGTATTGAATAGTTTAGGCGTCAAATAAGAAATATCCGGCTTTTTTAAGCCGGATATTCTTGTGATACCTTACATTTTCACTTTGAACGTGTCGCAGCAGGTTTCATTGCTGGTGCAGGCGTTGCGGTTGCCGACGGTGATCTTGCCGGCGGTACAGCGATCTTCCGAAGTGTGGTAAACACAGTTCTGCACGCTGCAATCGATGCAGCATTCGGTTTTACACTCTGCCATCTAAATCATATCCTTTCCGGCTTTCGCCGCTAATAGTATGCCTACGGTATGAGTATTTTATTTACAGGAGGTGTTGCCAAAATGAGTCTTTACGCGTTGTCGGATCTGCACTTATCGTTCAGTACCGATAAATCCATGGAAAAATTTTACGGTTGGGAGCATTACGTGGAGCGCTTGCAGACAAATTGGCAGCGCCTTGTAAAGCCGACGGACACGGTCGTTTTAGCCGGGGATATTTCATGGAGTCTGAAATTGGAGTCCGCCCAAAAAGATTTTGAATTCGTCGACCGCCTGCCCGGCAAGAAAATTCTTTTGAAGGGTAATCACGATTTTTGGTGGTCTACGGTGACAAAAATCGAAAAGTACTGGCAGGAACATCACTTTGACTCCCTTCAACTTCTCCATAACAAATGTATCATAACCGAAAATACGGCGATCTGCGGAACACGCGGATGGGTATATGACGGCAATGGGGAATTTGATCAAAAGGTTATTTCGCGGGAGTGCGGCAGACTGCGTACTTCGTTGGAAGCCGGCCGGGAAAGCGGATTGCCGATCCGTGTATTTTTACATTATCCGCCGACGTACGGGGAATATACCTGTCAACCGATCATGGATATTTTGAAAGAATACGAAATTGCGCAACTTTGGTACGGTCACATACACGGCATGGGAAGAAATCAGGCCCCGACCGAAAAGGACGGTATTGAGATGAAGCTGATTTCTTGTGATTGTGTTGATTTTACGCCTGTTTTTATTGGTTGAAACAGTTTATTTTTACGAATTTTCCGATTTTTTTCAAAAACAGTAGCAATTTAACAGAATATATGATATAATATGATGAAATTTTATGCGGAGGGAATTTTAAAATGAGTTTCAAAGAATCCACAAAAATCGATACCAACCGGTATCAGCTGGAAATCACCATCGACGGTGAAAAATTCCGTGAGGCAATCATGCAGGCTTATCGGAAAAACGGAAAGAAGATCAACGTGCCTGGATTCCGTAAAGGCAAAGCACCGCTTCATATCATTGAGACCTACTACGGTACCGAAGTGTTTTTTGAAGATGCGTTGAATTTGCTTTACAATGATGCTGTTGAAGATGCGATCAATGCTTCCGGTCTGAAAGTGATTGACGATAAAATGGATTTTGAACTGGTTTCCATTTCGAAGGAAGACGGCGTTGATTTCAAAGTCAGCGTTACCACTTATCCGGAAATCGAAATCGGCGAATACAAGGGCTTAAAGGCGGAACGTGCTATCGTTAAGGTCGATGCCGCCGAAGTGAATGCCGAAGTCAAAGCAATGGCAGAACGTAATGCCCGCATGGTATCGGTCGAAGACCGTGCCGCGAAAAAAGGCGATACCGTTGTGATCGATTATGAAGGTTTTGTCGACGGTGTTGCTTTTGACGGTGGAAAAGCCGAAGGACAGTCTTTGGAACTGGGTTCCGGCACGTTTATTCCGGGCTTTGAAGAAAAAATCGTCGGCAAGAATATTGATCAGCAGTTTGATATCAAAGTTACTTTCCCTGAAGATTACGGTGCAGAAGAACTGGCAGGCAAAGAAGCTGACATTAAGATTCATCTGCATGAAATCAAGGTGCGCGAATTGCCTGAAATCTACGATGATTTTGCCAAGGACGTCAGTGAATTCGATACTTTGAA
>JAZUFP010000356.1:0-6497 GCA_045640765.1 Acutalibacteraceae bacterium | reverse complement strand
CCTCCATTTATAGAATAAAGTATTGATTACAGATATTTTTTGACGATGTTTTTCATATTATCCCATTCGTTTTCCATTTCGGAAACCAGTTTGAACTGGGTGCGGCACCGATCCAGATTATGTTCGGGATACGCCGTGCGGAAATAAGTATCCCCCGAAAGATAGTCGGTCAGAAAACGCATTCCGCATTCGATCGTCATCATTTTTGAACCTTCGGGCAAGAGCATGATCTCCGCATCCGTAAGACCGCCGCCGCAGCCCTCTAAAAATCCGTTTGCATAAGCATCAAACAGTTCCAGACTGAAATGTACCTTGCCCAGATCTTTTTCATCTTCTGCCGCGGTGCTGGCGCCGAAACGAATGGAATCCCCGAAATCGTTGACCGAAAATCCCGGCATGATAGTATCCAGATCGATAACACAAAGTGCTTTCCGGCTGTCGGCATCCAACAGAACGTTATTGGACTTTGTATCATTATGGGTGACACGAAGCGGCAAATCACCTTTTTCATAAGCGTCAAACAGCGTGGTATAAAAATCAACACGGTCTTTCACAAACTGAATTTCTTTTTGTACTCCTGCCGCCCGGTTGCAGCTATCGTTTTCAACCGCATCCAAAAACGCTTCATACCGTTTCGGCGTATTATGAAAATCCGGAATCGTTTCAAATAACTGCTCCGCCGGGAACGAACTCAGATCCCGCTGGAACCGGCCGAACGCGATCGCGCACTGGCGGAAATCCTCCGTACTTTCCGGCGCGTCAAGACACAGCGAATTTTCAACAAAAGAATACGCTCGCCAATAATGATCGCCCTCATCATGATACAGATAGTTCCCATCAATCGTTGGGATCAAGGTCATAACCGAACGGGAATCACCGCTTTTCTGACGTAAAAATTCGGTCACCCGTGCAATATTGCTGATCACTTCATCGGGATGTTTAAAAGCGTTTTGATTGATCGCCTGCAATATGAAGCGCTGATCCTCAAACGTTACACAAAAAGTCGAATTGATATGTCCGTTTCCGTACGGACGGCACTCGATGAAATTTTTCGGCATAGCAAAATGGGAAATTGCTTTTTTCGCATAATCAATAATTTCCATGTCAAACGACCTCCTGCCCGGGCAACGATTTCGTGCATCCGAGTTTCAAGAATTCATAACGGTCCTGATACAGCGGACTGACACCGTTATTCCAGGAATCCGGTAATTCAAAAGTAAAGGGCCCCACAAATTCGCGTGCCTGTGTACCGTTATAATGGTGCGGCCCAAGCAGATTGCGATTACTGATCACAAATTCGATTTCCAGATCATTCTCACCGATCACAGCATAATCGCTGATGTCGATTTTATTGCCGAACAGTATTTCGCCGACCGGTTTTCCGTTGACCTTTACACCGACCGCCAACTGCGTACCGTTAAAGCGCAACACCGTATCGGCAGATGAAAGTCGGATCGTTTCGGAGATCTTCATAACCCCGTTAAAGAACGGCATACCGTCATAAACCGGTTCGGTGATTTCGGTTGGAACAGCACCGATATAAAAATCATTTCCAAACGTATACCGGGGATCGGCCGGATCATCCCGGAAACCGTTGTCACTGTAAACGCCAAACTGGCCGGATACGTAGATCGATTCCAGTTCGCTGTCGTAAACAAGGCAGTTTTTCAGACTTTCCGTAACATTTTCTCCGAACAGCGCGTAATACACGTCTTCACCTTGGTGCCAGTTTTTCCGAACGGTATAGGTATTGATACCTTTTTGGATCAAGGCGGTGATATCCGCAGTCAACAGATCCTTTTCCACCGGGCTATGACCCGTAAAGGAAAACGGTTTTCCGTTCAGCCAATAGGCGTCGGCATGATCGTTTTCCGCTTTCAGCGTAATGGCAGACGGAATTTCGCGAACTTCAAACGAATAGCGGAACCAGATCGGCCCCTCATATCTATCCTGCAACAGTTTCTGGAACAGGCCGATACACGGCATGGATTCCGAAAAATGCTCACCGTCCGTCGAATAGCAAACACGATCGACCGTCAGACTGTTTTCTTCAAAAGAGACGGAAGAACGATTCAAATCAAAGTCAACGACGGTCTTTTCGGGCAATTCGTCAGCATTTTCGGTATCCGGGAACAGCAACGCCGATTCCGCCGGTTCCAGTGCGACCGTCAGCGGAACACGCCGGGTAGAATAATCATTCAGATCAAACCGAACGAAAGACTTGATCTCCGGACCGAGATCGTAGGTCTGCGTATAACTCTTATCCGCGGAAGCATTCATTACAAACAGGAAATCCTGTCCGTCCAGGATTCGGTAGGTCGAATACAGTTCAGTACCCGGATTCAGCGCGCGGCACGGCTGTACCGCCCGGATCTCATCCAGCGTACAGTTTGTCGAAAGATAGTCATAACCGAACAGTTCCGATTCCAGATAGGTCGGTTTCTCACCAAAAATCAACACTTTGCCGCCGTTTTCAACAAATGCTTTCAAAAGCTTTTCGGTCGTGTTGTCCATTGTCCGGACGTGCGGCAGAACAAGATAATCATACCGGCATTTGCCGCATCCGATCTGCGCACCGTCCACAAAGCCGTGGCGCGCCAACAGCGTTTCGTCCACCAAATGATAATTCACCCCGTATTGGGACATACTGCGAAGATCGTTCAGGAAAACGTGGTTGTATTTTGAAACCGATTCACCGGATTCGCCCTCATCCCGCTGATAATCAAAGTACACGCTGCGGATCGGATGTAAAACGGCAACGTTTACCGCTTCATCACTTTCGGCGATCATATACCCCAAACGGGTGGCATATTGATTAAAGGTTTTGAAATCACGGCGGACCCACGGATTTACCGCGGAATAATGCGCCGGATAATCCCGTTTGCGCTGACCGTATTCAGCGTACGGCATCAGGTGGTGACAAAGCAAATTGACACCGCCCACGAACTGAAAGTCCAGAATCCGTTTCAAATCAGTTGGCGTAACGTCCCAGCCGCAGCATCCGAATGATTCGGTCAAAATCTGCCGTCTGCCGAGTTGTGCCGCAACCGAAGTAACCTGACGGGCGGCAAGTTCGTTATTGGTCGTTCGGCCGAGCCAGTCGATACCCGGAATGTGTTCAAACTCATAAAACGGCATAATACCGGCACAGCAGGCCATCTGGAAACCCAAACCGCCCTCTTCGACATAGTGACCGGTCATTTCCACACCGTTTTCCTCACACCAGTTATAGGTCATTTCGGCAAAGGCACGCAGCATCAGTTCCTGCATGGCTTTCCAATAACGGTAACGGAAAGTGCGATAACCTTCTTTTTTCAAGAACAGCAGACCTAGCTGGTCAAAAATATCCACGTCATAAGTCTGACGGAAATAATCTTCCAAAACGGTCGTATAAGGGGTGCCCCACCGCTGATACTGCGGTTCATCAGTGAAAAATCCGCGGAATTTTTGCTTGAAATCATCCCCGAAACGTTTTTTATATGCCCGGTGCGTCAGTTCCAAAAACTTATCGACGACTTCCGGATTCAGAATATCCGCAGTAGATGCCGAACGGCGGACGTAAACGTTAAAGTATTCCCCGCCCCCGTCAGCGCTGACACGGATCAGACGGTCTTCGGTCACACGATAGCTGACCGTTGCCGCCGGATCAAAAGCGCCGGAAGTATGTTCCAGATAACAGTCACAGTTTTCGGGATCATCCAACAGTTTGCCGCCCGCAAATCCGCTGGGCCATCCGTTCTCGTCATAGATCCACGAATCCATGCCGGTCGCTTCGCCGTGGTCACCGCAGGCACCGATACACTGCATCCACTCTTCCGAAAGATACTCTGTCTTCAATCCGCCGCGGGCGTGCATGAAATAACCGCCGATGCCGTTTTCTTTCATCCAGTCGATCTGACGACAGAGTTCGTCCGGTTCCAGTTTTGCGTTCCAGGACCAGAACGGGATCGGTTTATATCGGTCAAGATTGCCGTTCAGACGGGCAATGATTTTTTCTTTGTTCATTCTATTGAATCTCCTGTATCATAAATCGATTCGTGCAACACGTACGACCAGATTCCGACCGAAAGTATACGGAACGGTTTCGATTACGGTTTCGCCGTCCTGCTGCCTGAATTGAAGTGATTCATCGTTATCCATAAAGGTGACTGCACGGATCTTTCCGTCAAAACGGAAGCGCACTTCAAAATCCGCCGCCTGCATTTTGGCAACGTTCGGATCCGCCACCATGGGCAGATTGTAACAGAAAAGATAATACGTTTTTTCGTCTTTTTGCAAAATAAAATCTTTGGGTTTGTTTTCGATGACGATACCGGTCGGAACCGGATCATGGATCGCTTCATCGAAATATCCGGTCCAATGCCCGATCAAACCGAAAATTGCCGCGTCGATCGGTCGGATCTGTCCGGTCGGAAGCGGACCGACGTTCATCAGGAAATTGGAACGGTAACGGCGGCAATCCGCCAGTTCTTCAATGATTTGCGCAGGTGCCTTATAGTTAATGTCATCTCGGCCGTAACCCCAGCACTCGTTAAAAATTTCGCACATTTCGCTGGCGATATACTTTGGTGACCCCTCCAGATTGATCGGGGACGGTTTCCCCCGTTCAAAGGTCACGCTGTCCAATTCGATATGTCCCAGTTCACCCAAATGCGAAAGACCGGTATTGTTGATGATCATAGCTTCCGGCTGATATTTGCGAATGGTCGCGTAAAGCGCGTCCTCTTCCCAGTCATCGTCCGGTCTGTCCCACATACCGTCAAACCACAGCCCACCGATCTTGCCGTAGTTGGTGCAAAGGATTTCCACACTGCGGCGCAGATACGCGAGATACGCTTTGAAATCGTTCTGATAGCTCTTGACGTGCCAGTCTAAAAGCGTGTGATAGAAAAACGGAATGATACCGGCATTACGGCAGGCATCCACAAATTCGCGCACCAGATCGCGTTTGCAGGCCGCGTGCATGGCATCATATTCAGTCAGTCCGCAGGTGTCATACAGCGAAAATCCATCGTGATGACGGGTAGTCAGCGTGATATAACGGCAGCCCGCCTGTTTAGCGGTGGCAACCAGTTCTTTTGCCCAATCCGGATCGGGATCAAACGAATTGACCAGCGGTTCATACTCCTCGTCGGGAATATGATTGGTATGTTTGACCCATTCCCCTTCTCCGATAATGCTGTACAGGCCGAAATGGACAAACATGCCGAAGCCCAATTTTTCAAAATCCTTGATATACTGCTTAACAATCATCCAAAACTACCTCAATACATCGGGAACGAAACCACGTTTGCAGATGCCGTTTGCGCCCAGGAATAAAAACCGGTCGTCAGCCCGATAAAGGATTCCTGATTATCGACTTGCAGCATCGGCGCTTCCAATTCCTCTATGCGGTCAATTTCCCCGTTCAGATATTGCGTGATCCGCTGTTTTGCGTGTATCATACGCTGTTTCGATCCGCCGAGGCGGATATCCATAACGTCAAAACCGTGCGGTTTGTTTTCCCACATCCACTGCTTTTCATAAGCGGTATAAAAATCCTGCAAACGGCTGATATTTTCGTCATACACCGGCAACAGCGCTTCCAGCGCCTCGCGGTCGCCCGCCTGATATGCGTTTCGGGTTTTTATTCCGATCTCATATTTGACTTCCAGCAGTCGGCAAAGCCGATACAGTGTTTCGAAAATCACGCCGTAGGTTTTGCTGTTCCGCAGTTTTTCCAACTTCTCGGCGCAAGCGGCATACCGCACCGCACCGTCGGCAGTGACCGAACAATCCAGCAGTCCGGTCAGGCAGTCGTTATAAGTCATATATTTATCCGGATTCAGAACGGTTCCGTCGGTATTCGGCGTATCGGTCAGCTCGGTCAGCATGAAATCGTCATACGCTATTCCGAACATCTCTTTGAAACCGGATTTGATTTCATCCATATCCTCTACCCCATGGGCGAAACAGGAAAGCCGATAAAGTTCCGGCAGGGTCGAAAAACGGGAACACTCGGCACCGTCATCTCCCCAAAGGGTGGTAAAGTAATTTTTGACGCCGTGTTCTTTGCAGGATTGCATTGCCGCAAGCGCGGTATCCTTTGAATAAGTCAGATGCGGTGCAAATCCCGTCCACGTCCAGGTGCCGCCTGCAAACCAGACCGGCTGTAATTTCTGATAATTTTCGATCCGTTCGTCGTAATGCTGTTTGTCGGTAGAATAGTAATCCCAATAGACCAAAGTAACGTTTTTCGGGATCTTTTCTTTTAAGGACGTGTCAAAAGCCGCCACTTCAGTACTGCCGTCACCGGTCAGTTTATAGAACATATCACCCCACATAACCAGTTCATAATCATACTTGGCGGCGATTTCGGAAACCCGGTTCAAGTGTTTCAGCAGAATATCCATGCGGTTTTCAATGCCGTGCTGCTGCATATAAGTTCCCAAACCGATAAAGCCGGCCTCATCCATGCCGATATGTACCGTTTTTGTTGTAAAACATTCATTCAGCGT
>JAZUFP010000355.1:0-1901 GCA_045640765.1 Acutalibacteraceae bacterium | reverse complement strand
CGCTACCACACAGGGGAGTTTATAAACGTTTTTAATGTTGGAAACGTGACGCAGCAGGTTCGGAATACCCTTTTCCAGCGCGACGATGTCTTCCGTACCGAGTTGTTTCTTATCCAGTCCGCCGTGCATTTTAAGCGCACGGACCGTCGCGACAACGACCACGGCATCCGGCGTAAGACCAGCCATGCGGCACTTGATATCCAGGAATTTTTCAGCGCCCAGATCCGCGCCGAATCCGGCTTCCGTAACGGTATAGTCGCCCATTTTAAGCGCCATGCGTGTTGCCATGACCGAGTTACAGCCGTGCGCGATATTCGCGAACGGACCGCCGTGCACAAAAGCAGGTGTGCCTTCCAGCGTCTGGACCAGATTCGGTTTCAGCGCGTCTTTCAGCAAAGCCGTCATTGCGCCGACCGCTTTCAGATCGCCCGCGGTGACCGGCTTGCCGTCAAAGGTATAACCGACGATAATGCGTGCCAGGCGTTCTTTCAGATCGGTGATCGAACTGGCCAAACAAAAGACCGCCATGATCTCGCTGGCGACGGTAATATCAAAACCGTCCTCACGCGGCGTACCGTTGACCTTGCCGCCCAGACCGTCCACAACGAAACGCAGCTGACGGTCGTTCATATCGACACAGCGTTTCCAGGTAATGCGCTTGACGTCAATGCCGAGCGCGTTGCCCTGCTGAATATGGTTATCCAGCATAGCCGCCAACAGGTTGTTGGCCGCACCGATCGCGTGGAAATCGCCCGTGAAATGCAGGTTGATATCCTCCATCGGGACGACCTGCGCGTAACCGCCGCCGGCGGCGCCGCCCTTGACACCGAAGACCGGACCCAGAGAAGGTTCACGCAATGCCACGGTAACGTCTTTGCCGATGCGGCGCAGACCGTCCGCCAGACCGATGGTCGTTGTGGTCTTGCCTTCGCCCGCGGGCGTCGGCGTGATGGCGGTGACCAGGATCAGTTTGCCGTCTTCTTTATCGGTTTCCCGGATCAGCGCCGGATCGATCTTCGCCTTGTAATTGCCGTACTGCTCAATGTACTTTTCGTCCACGTGAGCCGTTTTCGCAATTTCGGTGATGTGTTTCATTTCGCACTGCTGCGCGATTTCAATGTCGGATAAGTAATCCATTTTCAGCACTTCCTTTATTTAAAATATTTTACTGCGGCTTCAAACATACGGATATTGTACTCGCCGGGAACGTTTTTATACAGTCCGGCGCCCACGCGCTCGCTGTGACCCATTTTGCCGAATACACGGCCGTCCGGCGAGGTGATACCCTCGATCGCGTACATCGAGTCGTTGGGGTTGAAATGAACGTCGCTGGTGGCGTTTCCGTCCGGATCGACGTACTGGGTGGCGATCTGTCCGTTCTGCGCCAACTGACGGATCAGTTCCTCATCGGCGAGAAAACGGCCTTCACCGTGCGAGATCGGCACGCTGACGATATCGCCGACATTCATCAGTGACAGCCACGGCGACTTGTTGGACGCGATCCGCGTACGAACGATCCGCGACT
Organism: Acutalibacteraceae bacterium; assembly: GCA_045640765.1. Taxonomy (GTDB): domain Bacteria; phylum Bacillota; class Clostridia; order Oscillospirales; family Acutalibacteraceae; genus UBA737. Next base: position 376 of record JAZUFP010000355.1, on the reverse strand, counting down.
GGTGGCGCGCGATGGTATTAAAGGTCAGCGTCGGGCAATGCTCGTCAGTGTCGATGATCCTGCCGTACGGCACCAATCCCAACTTGATCAGCGCCTGGAATCCGTTACAGATTCCGCACATCAGACCGTCACGCCGGTCGAGCAGTTCGGTCACGCCGTCCTTCACCGCGGCGTTGCGGAAGAAAGCGGTAATGAATTTGCCGCTGCCGTCCGGCTCGTCGCCGCCCGAGAATCCGCCGGGAACAAAGATCATCTGAGAAGATTTGATTTCTTCCGCAAACTGTTCCACACTGCGGCGAATGCCATCGGACGAAAGGTTATTGATGACCATGATCTTGGCACGGGCGCCTGCGTCTGTGACCGCCTTGGCGCTGTC
>JAZUFP010000354.1:0-1779 GCA_045640765.1 Acutalibacteraceae bacterium | reverse complement strand
TGTCACCGTCTGCTGCCGGTCCGTAAAACCGCCGCCGGCCACGAATGGCACCGTTTCCCAGAAGGCACGACCCCCGAGGGGATCGTGGATTTTACCGGAAGTATTCTGCCCGCATACGAAAACCGGGTCGTTTTGTGTGATCCGTACGGCGGTGTCAGCCGTGTTTTCATGCAGACCGTCCGGGATTGCGCGGTACGTGCCGGATATGAGACCGTTGCTCTGCATAACTGCTTTCTGCCGGAATATCTTGACGGCGTGCTGATCCCCGAACGGCATCTGGCGTTTCTGACCGAACGGGAACTTGACCGCATCCCGACCGGGGAACGGCGCATCCACGCGCGGCGGTTCAGTGACGTTACCGCCCTGCACAGCCACCGAGAACGGTTGCATTTTGTCCGCAAAGTCGCCGCCGAACTGTTAAAAGAGGCGTGCCGGTGTTTGGCGCAGGCCAAATGCGCTCATGACACGTTGGAAAAATACTATATCGCCGCCATGGACTTCCCCGCCTTAACCGAATACGCCGAAGATTTCACCCGGGAAATACTGGCGTGAAAACACAAAATGCTCCACTTCCGTGGAGCATTTTGTTATTCGGTATTCTTACCGCAGCCGTTTTTTCAGGTGCACCAGATCACGCACGTCAAAATAACCGTCTTGATTGACGTCATAAACGTCGGCGGTTTCCGAACGCAAAAGCGCACGCTGCAACAAAGAAAGATCGGTCGCGTTGACAAAGGTGTCCCCGTTCACGTCATACGGCGCGTCGGCTTCGGAAACGCCGCAGTCCACACAGATTCCGTCGATGAAGAAGTGATCCAGCGCCGGGATCATAACGCTGTACGTAGCAGAGCAATCGGAACAGGTGTAAATGTAATACCCGTCCTTGACGCAGGTCGCCGCTACCGTACGGGTCAGCTGATAATCGTGTCCGTTCGCCAGAACTTCGTTTTCAGTATAGGAATCACCGCAGCGCGTACAGATGTACACGTCATAACCAGCTTCTTCGCAGGTCGGATCAACGGTATGGTCATAAACATGATCATGCCCCAGCGCCGGGGTTTCGTTGACGGTATAACGCGTACCGCAGACCGAGCAGCGCATCAGATCGTAACCGCCCGCGGTACAGGTTGCCGCCACCGTGCGGACGAGTTCTTCGGTGTGCCCGGCGGGAATGATCCGGGTTTCGACCTCATCGCAATTCGCGCAGCAGCGTTGCTCTGCGCCGTCATCCAAACAAGTTGACGCACGGACCGTTGTCCATTCGCCGAAATCGTGACCCCTGGCCTTTACGTACGAATCCACGTAGCTGTCGCCGCATTCGCAGGTGTAAGTAGTATAGCCCTGTTCGGTACAGGTCGGCGGCGTAACAACACTCGTGTATTGATGTACATGGAGAATCGCCGTAATATCCGTGATCGCAAAGCCGTAATACTCAATGCCGCTATCAGAGGTCAGCTTAATGGAAAAACTGTTTCCGGGAACGGTCACGGTTTTGCCGGCAAGCTGTGTGCCGCTGTATTCACCGATCTCATTGCCGTTACCGTCAAAAATACTAATAAAGTCATATCCGATTTCGGTTTCGGTATCATTTGAAAAGGTGATTTCCAGAGCGGCGGCATCGGTTTTATGGGTATATTTCCACGTTTTTTTGGTATTGGCAGCATACGGGTGTGCGGATTCTGGATATTCCACGAAATCGGCGTCGACCGTTACATCAAAAGTCGTAGAAAAGCCCATAAAAGACACCGTGATCGTCTTAACACCGGCGGTGGAAAAATC
>JAZUFP010000353.1:0-2899 GCA_045640765.1 Acutalibacteraceae bacterium | reverse complement strand
GGCATTGATAACGGCGCCGCGGTGGATTATTCCGATCCGGCAGTGACCGGTTTCAGAAACTATTTAAGCGAAAAATACGGTACCGACAGCGCATTGAAAGCGGCATGGAACAATACCGCCGTTACACTTTCGACGGCGGATTTGCCGAGTGTCGCCGAACGGGTGCCTTCCGGCGTATTGTTAGACCCCGCGAACGCCCGAAATGTCATTGATTTCAACCGGTACCTTTCGCAAATGACGACCGACTGCCTGCTGTCTTATGCCGAAACGGTCAAGTCGGTTTCACCCGATCTGTTGGTGGGCGCTTATAACGGCTATTTGTGGAATTTCGGCTCGGCAGATGCCATCGGCTCGGCACACACCACCTGCGCGCAGGTATTGGAAAGTCCGGCGATTGATTTTGTGGCATCTCCGGTAAATTATTCCGAACGTCTGCCGGGGTACGATACCGGTTATATGGCCGCCGAAGCAAGTGTGGCCGCCCACGGAAAACTGTATATGCTCGAGCAGGACAACCGTACTATTTACGGGGAAATATTCGGTGATGCCGAACGGGACAATCCGGTCGGGTTATGCGACACGCTGAACGGATCCGTTCAGCAGATCACCCGTGACAGCGTCAAGAATTTTGTCAAGGGCAACGGTATGTGGTATTACGATATGTCGGGCGGCTGGTTTTCCGACCCGGCGCTGATCCGCCGTATCGCCGATATTCGCGAGGCCTACGCGGATGCGCTTGAAACCGATATTGCTTCCAACGCACAGGTCGCTGTATTTGTCGGTGAATCCGCTTATGACTATATTTGTAACGATCAGATCGGCGGACAGTCGAAAAGAACGTCAGCCGTTTTGCAGACCCTTTATGCCGAACAGCGCAAGGCCCTTTCGCAAATAGGTACCGATTATGATGTTTACACGGTCGAAGACCTTTGCCGTGGGTTGGTACGGGATTATAAATTCAACATCGTGCTGTCACCGTTTGAACTGTCCGATGAACAGCGTGAAGCGATCGCGGAACAACTGAAAACGGACGGGAAGACCGTTTTGTGGGTCTACCTGCCCGGTGTGATCAACGGGACGACCCTTTCGGGCGCGAACGTTTCGGAACTTGTCGATATGTCGGTGGAACTTTCCACGCAAACCGGCACCAATCAGGCGGTTTGCGTACAAACGAACGGTGCTATTTCTGCCGGTGAAGCGGGGAGCCGTTATGGCAACGCCCACGCGCTGTCCGCCCGGTTCGGGTATATCAACGATCCTTCGGTCAACGTGCTGGCGCGCTATCCCGGTCAGCAGGTTGCCGCCGCCTGGAAAAATACCGGCGACTATACCTCGGTATATTCCGCCGTACCCGGTGTTTCGGCCGATTTTCTGATCAGTCTCTGTGAATACGCGGGCGTGCACCGTTATAGCCGGAATCGCGACGACATCATCCATACCAATAACAGCTATCTTTCGGTATACAGCATGACCGGCGGCACCAAAACGATCCAACTGGATTCGCCCGCGAGGATCTACGATGTTTTCAAAAAAACGTATCTGCCTGCCGGCAGTACGATAGAATACTCACTTGATGCCGGGGAAACCGCTTTATTCCAACTGATTTCACAGCCGCATGAATATGACGGCGGCATTATCCGAAACGGCGATTTCTATCAGTCCGGTGACACCAACACCGGTTACGCGTTTTGGACAATGGCGGAAACCGGCAACGCAAATCTTGCTCTCAACGGCAGTTTTGAAGATGGTCTTAATTTCTGGAATACGACCGAGTATACTTCCGGCGGCGCGCAGGTGACGCTTTGCACCGATGACGCGACCGATGGATCGACCGCCGTAAAAATGTCACTGCCCACCGGTTCGGCACAGGCCTATGCACAGGGCGGTTTACAGATCGCGGCAGAGCCGTCGACCACGTATCATATTTCGTACGATCTTAAAATCGCGGGCAGCGCGCAGTGCTATCTGTTCTGCTATGAGTTCAATTCCTCCGGCGCGGCCTCGGGCGGTCTTGTGACTTCCACCGGGCGTTGGTCGACTAACGGGAACTGGGAAACCGTTACCTACGATCTTACAACCGCCGATTCGACCCGTGCCATCCGGTTGGATCTGCTTCATAACGGTGTTGCCGGGACTTCTTATTGGGATAATCTGCGCCTGATAAAAGAAGGAACTTCTACCGAAACATCCATGTTCTATAAAAATGCGGACGGCATTTTGAAATTGCAGAACGGTAAAATCCATACCCAAACGCTTTTAAGCGAAGCGCAGGTATCGTATATCCTTGATTTCCGTTCTGATAAGGTGTCGGAAGACGCGGTCGTATCGGTTTATGACGAAACGTATACAAACGTCATAAAAACCGCCGCGGGCAACGCGGGACGGATGTGCGTACCGTCAGCCGCCGCACAGCGTTTCGTCGTCGAAATGGCCGTTTTGGGAACGACCGACGTCGGATCGTTTTCAATGAAGGTGAACCGCGGTGATTTCAACGGTGACGGCACTACCGACGCGGCGGATATCCTGATCCAAAAATCGGATTTGCTGTCAGGTGCATACGGTCAGTTCAACGATCTGACCGGGGATGAATGTACCGACGTGCGTGATCTTGTCCGCATTAAAAAGTACGCTGCCGAACAGTGAACCGACGGCAAAACGGTGAACCTGACCTTGTAAACGCGAAGGTGTTCGCTGTGATCCGTTCAATATGAAAAATGATCGTCTGTACAAATCAAACCCCGGTCGAAGTATTTACTTCCACCGGGGGTTGTTGTTTCCAAATCGGCAATATGTGATCTCCAAAAAAATTATAACTGTTCAAAAGCGCGGACACCTTTGGTACGCATCCGTTGATCGAGCCAACGGACGACCAGCGCCAGCAGAATAATGCAGACGCACA
>JAZUFP010000352.1:0-20124 GCA_045640765.1 Acutalibacteraceae bacterium | reverse complement strand
GGAAACCCGGTTCAAGTGTTTCAGCAGAATATCCATGCGGTTTTCAATGCCGTGCTGCTGCATATAAGTTCCCAAACCGATAAAGCCGGCCTCATCCATGCCGATATGTACCGTTTTTGTTGTAAAACATTCATTCAGCGTCGCGAACATATCCTCGATCAGTTCATAAACCGCTTCATCACCCGCGCGAAGAATATCATGACAGTCTTTCAGTGCGGCATATTGCGGCCAGCGCATCAGCGCGTTGAGGTGCGCCAGTGTCTGAATGCACGGGATCAGTTCCACGTGATGATCGTTACCGTAAGCCACGATTTCTTTCAGTTCTTCTTTGCTGTAACGGCCGCGCTGATGACCGAAATAAGGTTGATTATTGACTTCATACGTATCTTCGGTATAAAGCATTAAAAAGTTATAATCCATTTTTTCTAGCAGGTCGATCATCCGTTTAACAGAGTCCAAATTCATGACTGCGTTTCTGGAACAATCGACCATTATACCAAAGCGGTCAAAGATGCTATCTTTCATGATATTCTTTCCTTCATAGCTACCGTTTTCCTCTCGCGCAAGTGATACTTCCGCAAAATATTATTTACCGCAAATCGAAAATGAAAGCGTTTCAATAAATATTTTAAAATCCAAATGCACTTAAATTATTAAAACTGCGTTTCAGACACTCGAACGGATCTTCACCATAGCAATCGTCCTGCTCAACCAGCATATATTCCGTTCCGGCACTTTCCGCCTTTTCGAAAACACGATCAAAGTTGATATTTCCTTCACCGATGACCGCCATCTGCCGATCAAACTTGCAGTCCTTTAAGTGGATACACGGCACACGTCCTCTTAATTTTTCAAGCCAGTATGCGGGATCTGCTCCGGCAACCTGCACCCAATAGGTATCCAGCGTAAATCCCATTTCAGCGGCGGAAAATTCCTTTGCAAGATGCGCAATGATCGGCTGATTATTAATATGTTTGAATTCACCGAAATGATTATGATACATTAAATACTTTCCGTTTTCAGCCAAAATCTTTGCCGGCTGCTTATAATTCCTGATAAATGTTTGAAGATCATCGGCGGGTTCATCGCCATATCCATATCCGCCCAAACCAACATACCGACAACCGAACACATCATGCTCGTGTACCAATGCCAACGGTTCTCCAGTGATACGATCAGCCGGATTATGTGTAATTACACATTCCAAACCATTTTCACCCAACCGTTCATTCAACCACAACGGGTCATATTTGCAAGTGCCGGACACCTGAATGTATTGATAACCGATATCAGCCACTTTTTTCAAAGATTCGGAAAAATCATTCAGATTCTGACAAAATTCCATTACCGTGTAAAGTTGCGCGCCAATTTTCATAATATTACCTCATTTTCAGAAAGAAATGTCATTTCAAAGCGAAATCTCGCATTTTCATCATACCACATCGGGAAATTTGTTGCCCAAACGTTATTATACAGATTAAAGAAAACGGCTTCATCATCGGTAGGAAGATCCTGCACAAAATCAAGTAAAGAAGGTTTTCCCGGTGCGACCAATGCCGCATCTCTGCTTTCGATAGTCAGGCGGTCATAAATCACGCCGAAATCCGTGGCATGCAACCGCCGGTTCCCTTTGTTCACAACATGACAAGGATCAATTGGCACACCAAGTTTGCTGATACGCTTGTGTGCCGCTATTGGATGGAATTTGATCCATAACGCCTCGGTGATCCGATTAGCGGGCTTATCAAACCAGGCATAATCAAATTCCAGTTTGCCGTCTGACACCCAAAGCTTCAAATCCATTGTTTTCGGGCAACCGTCACACAAAAACGCTTTTTCGGAGAAAGTATACCGCACAATAATTTCTTTTTCCGTTTTATAGAGTTGAGCTTTCGGATAAAACATTTCATACTCATTTCCGGCGTTTTGCATTCCGATCTTAGTATAGTCCTCCTGTGCCCAAAGAACATCCAAACGATTATACTGTCCATAAAACCGTTTGTATTCCGCATCGGAAAACTGCTCATAAAGCGGACATCCCAAGCGATGTTCACGGTCGGCATACAACTGATTGCCAACCTTCAAATGAATAACCGCCCCGGTTTCATCAAAAGCCAGTTCAACCCCGTCGATATTTACCGTTTCACCGTATAAAAAAGACCTTTCCGGTTCAGCACAGGCCGGTGCACGATCAGCCCCCGAAAGCAATTCCCACGCTTGTTGAGACGCTGCGCCACTTAATGTTGCAACCGCGTCAGATACATACCGGCGCTGTTCTACCCATGAGGCTTCCATCCGCTGATAATTCGGCTGACTGCGCACTTTTTCAAAAGCAGAGCGTGCATAATTTTCATGATCTGCCAAATTGATCTGTCCATTCAATCCCCAGGTATGTTCCGGCACCAACAGCAGGCCTCTCAAAAATTGCTGTTTTTCATTTCCCTGTGGCATTGAAGTCGCCAGTCGCTCCATTGCACGAAACTGTGATACTTTTTTGGGATCCGTCCCGACCCCGTGAATCCAACTGTCGGCGATTTCATCTGTAACAACCGGTAAAGTATCTTCTATTTCACGCAGTATAACCGCAATATCGTTCAAATTTGCCGCAATGAGCTGCGCCTGCGGGAATTTTTCATGCAATTCACGATAAAGGGCGATGACCTGTTCGGCAGACTGCCCACCGAGATTATCCCCGGTGTGTGCAAAATATAATGCCGATCCGGTATCTCCCAAAGGTGCGAAAGTTCCATAATCAGCATTATACATTACGGTGATCTGCTCGCCGGAATCCGCCTGCCATCGAAAAATTTCCGGAACATCCGGTACAGCAGAGGCCGGATTGACCCCTATATGTAAAAACTCAATTCCGCTATTTTTCAATAGCGGAATTATTGCTTTGGTATGCCCCGGAACATCGGTCATTTTTGCCGCAACAGTATGTTTATTAAATCGGTCATCCAGTGATTGACCAATTGACAGACCGTACTCAAACAATTCTTTGCTCATCAGTTCGGTATGCGTGGTAAAAGGCAGACCGTGCCAGCAAATGTCTCCCGCCCGAATCGCGTCTTCCAAATCCTGTTTTTCTTTTCCCGAATGCGTATTCAAATATTCACTAATCAGCCACGAACCGGTTGTCCAGACAAATCGCGCATCGTCATCTGTTTTTTTCAGTTCCCGCGATACACGGATAGCATTGGGGATATACTCTGTCATATATCGTTTGACAATATTTTCAGAAAAGTCAGTAAATCCAATATCCAAATGTGTTTTAAACAGCAAATACAACCGTTTGATTTCCATTCTATTCTCCAATCAATAACCGGTGGTCACCGAATTTCCCCAATAAGACTGAACCGCCGAAACATCACTTTGTCCATCAAACGGCAAACGCTCTTCACAAAATTCTTCCAACACTGCCAACTTGCCGTCGCAATAATCTTGCAGGCGCTCCCGAACTGTTTTGGCACGCTGCAAAATACCACCAAGCCGAAGATCCATGACTTCATATCCGATAATCTTGTTTTCAGTAATCCACTGCCGGTAAAATGTATTTCTAAAAGCCGTCAGTTTTTCACATAATTCAGGCAGTATAGTGTCGGCGGTTTTTTTCAAAAACACCTTGTCCCCTGCATCATAAGCCGCTTTCAACTGTACGCCCAGTTCGCTTTTAACAGCAAGCACATCACACAAAGCGGCAAGATTACTGAAAATGTATTCCGTTTTTTCATTATGAGCGGCGCAAGAACGCAACTCTTCGGCGAGCCCGACATAATACGCGTTGAATCCCGGCTTTACATAATAGTCGAATAACCCCATGGAGATATCCTGATATAAAAGGTATTTCGGCGGATTATCCTCCTTACGGGTAGTAATGCCACACGGATTGTTAATCTTTTCAGCGATAACAAAATCCTCATAAATCATTCCAGTGCAGGTATTAAACCGCTTTGACAATCGTTTGTCATCTACGTGATCATAAAAATTCAATTCAGCATACAACTGCGCACATGGCCACGAGATAAAAAAGCTGGACTCATTGCCGTCATCTCCCCACATCGTGTCAATGACTTCACGGATGCCTGCTTTTTTACACTCTGCCAATGCCATGGCAGAAACGTCATTACTGTATTTCAATCCGGCAACAAAATTTGACCAGCGCCATGCACCGCCGAAAAACATGACATGATTCGAAGATTTTTGATGAATTTTAATGAAATCCCGATACCGTTCGGGAGTATTGGAATAATAATCCCAATAAATATAATCTATTGTTTCGGGGATTTGAAAATGAACCGACAGTTTGGAAAGATCCACATCACAATCGGTATAACCGTAACAACCGACCTGACGAAGCAACATATCACCCCAAAACATAGGACGAAAATCATATTGCTCACAAAGCCGCCCAACCCGATCCAAATGCCGCAAAAACAGTTCTGTTTTTAAAAAATCACCATGCTTATCATAATACTTTCCGCGCCCCATCATGTGCGCTTCATCCATACCAATATGAATTCTCTTAGAGCGGAATGCCTTTCGGCAGGCAGTAAGCATTTCTTCAATAAATTGATAGGTACGGTCTGAATCGATCAGCAACACATTTCCAACATCTTCAATATCCCCGTATACCCGTGACCATTTCAGAACCTGCCCCATGTGACCGAGCGTTTGGATGCAGGGAATGAGCTCAATGCCGAGCGTGTCGGCAAAATCATCAATCTCACGAAGTTCCTGTATCGTATACCTACCACGCATATAACCAAAATAGGGGTTATTTTCCAATTCGTATGTGTCTTCGGTATACAGCAATATAGTATTATGTCCCATCAATGCAAGCTGACATAAGATTTCTTTAATCGTATCTATTCGGGGAACAGCATTCCGCGAGCAATCCAACATAATACCGTTCATAGTAAAACTGGCATTTTCGGAAAGTACAAACTGGTCCTCATTGCAGCGTTCCTTCAACAGACCCAATGCCCGAAACAGATACGCTCGCTCGGAAAAACAAATAGATACTTCTTTTTTATCCTTTTGCAATGTCAATCCGTTCTGTTCACGGTTTTCATCAAATCGATAAGCAAAACCGTATGTTTCCAATCCTAAACGTTTGATCATCTGGCTGATAGCCGTTTCTTTATTCCATGTTTTCATTTCAATCAACCCTTAAATATTCCAAAGAATTAACAGTTATTTCCCCGGCTGTGTACCTAGTATTGCCATAGTTTATATAAAGTTTTGTTCCGTTTTCATAGGTTACACAAACCACATTATCAGTTAAATAAGAGTGGCTCCTGATGCTGCATGACGAAAGCCCTGACAATGCTTTATTCACTTCGACATAGCACTTTTTCATCAGTTCCTTTTGCACATTGTAATTAGTGTTGTAAAGATATGAAGCGTCTGTTTCGAATAAACCGTCAAATTGATTATTTGTAATACGGTAATGTACACCCGTTCCGGTTTCAATTAACTTCAAAATTGTTTTTTGCAAATCAGAATATCCGTTCAGCGGATCTGATACATAAGAGACCGAACCATGTAACACCATCTGCAAAAACGGAATCTCTCGATCAAACAAACTGTCGTCCGATGCAGTCATTGGAACATTACTAATAAGATCAAGGAACTTAATTGCATACAGGTTGGCCGCTTCACCCATCAAACGGCGACCGTCTTTCTTTGCTTCGCCAAGTATTTTTTGTACAGTACTTATCGTTTGTTTTCGATAAATTTCCTCACCGTCAGTATAATCACTGGTCAATACAGCAGTTAATTGTGAAACATTCAAATCAAACCCGCAAATTGTTTTGTCTCGGCGATAACCCTGCCAATACTTTTCGTACATATCGGGTGAAACAAGATTAAATGCAGTCGGTTGCAATGTATATTTCAGAGCGTCAATTTTTTCTGGTATAACGATATTGTTATTGATCGTTCGCGCAGCATCATCCGAAGGTGAAAAACCGTCATCTTTAAAGTTTTCGGTCATCACAAAATTAACGTCAAGATAACTTTGAACTCCTGCACTGTCTAGATGTTTTTTCAAAGCAGCAAGGTCATTTTCTCCACCTGCTTTTCGACTGACTTGAACTGCGCCGAGTTTTTGCCGGTTGATACCATTCTTATTCCAACCGGTTATCGTGATATTCAGATTACCGGGATCGGTATACTCCGCAATTTCATCCGCGATTTTTTCACATTCACCAAAAGATGTCAGTGTAAATTCCCGGTTTGTCGGAATACATCCTAACGCCATATCATCATAATTCAATCCATTTACGATTTCAGCCAAAAATGCCGGCGAATCGGCATGATTTTTTTCGAGAATTTTTTCCGCTGTCAATTTTTCACGGTAGAGTTTCGCCATTAACGAATAGGCGTTGTCTTCGGTCAGTTTATCCAAAAGTACATACTCTGCTGAAAAGCCGGAATCCGAAATACGATCAGCAAATAATTCGATCGGATTCTGCGCCCCCATCTTATATGTACCGGAATCAATAAGCACAAAATTCGGTGAAATACCCGAACAAACTCCATTTCGATCCAGTTCAATTGAGGATTGCTGGGCACCGGTGCCGACAATACAGAAAAAGCCCTGTTTTTGACGATACTGCCCGAATACCGGAAGCATACACTGTGAATTATAACTTGGAATCGTTTTGCTTAGTGCCGTATTTTCTCCATAGATCGGGAATGAACGTTGAATTTCACGTTCACCGGAAGCGATATTTACAGTTGCCCCACTTCCGGCCGGAATTAGAAAATGGGCTTTTTCCTGTTCTGCGATTCCGTCAAAATATGGCAAAAAACAAATACTTTTCAGCGGATATTCACCATAAAACCGACAGTTTTCGGAATCCAGCGTGATCAGAAAACCGCTTTCCGTCAGTAAATAGTTCACAGCAATCACAAATGACTGCGGCTTTTCCGATTCCATCAGCCCGCTGTCTTTCTGTTTGTCTTCAAGCGTATATCCGACTCCAGAAAAAATTTCACTGGTCCTTTTTTTGATCAGTTTTGTCGAAATATCCTGCACAATATACAGCGGTTCTTCTTTTAAACGCGGGAATTCTTTTATAATATAATTTTTGCCTTCGCCGTCTTCCATTTCATTCAAATCGTAAAATGCATAGCGCCGCAAAATATACTCCGCATCTTCATCGGACATTTTTTTCAAAAAGAGTTCCATTCGCTTTTTGCTGATAATTTCGGGATATAAGGTACTTTCTTCCAACTCACCGAATCCGTATTCGACCTGATACCCGTTCTCAACCGTATGAACCCGTATTTGTTTCTTGTCCACACAACTTTCTGCGCTATACAAAGTGACTTCGGTCGAATCATTGCTGTAATATTTAATTGACAAAGCGGAATTGTACTTGGTGTTTCCGAACGGCGTCTGCGGAACAGCACGCCATTCCATACCTGTTTGTTTACTGCGAAGCACTGGACTTGCCGTTTGATCCGCCATCATTATGAATTGATCATTTTCAGCAATCACATATTCCTCGAACGCATTCAGCACATCATCGGTAATATCGGATTCCAACTCCGAAAAAGAAACCATTCCGCTTTTTACGCCAAATGTCGTCGCTGTTGTGGACGAAAGAAGTCTAGTCAAACCGAAAAAACTCAATACAAGCGCCGCAACAACGCATAAAGAAATGATTTTTTTCTTCATTCAATAAACTTCCTTTCTATATCCTTAAATTGATTTCTTCGATCAACAGACCTATAAAATCAGTCATCTGTTGCACAACAGCAGTACATAAAAGTGCCAGGAACAAGATAATTCCAATTGCGACAATGATAATCAGAATCGTTGCAACTGTCATAACACCATTATACTGATGCACGACAAGCGTTCCGACAAAAAGAAGAAAACCAAGCCAAATGAAAAACAGTGATTGAATAATCGTATACAGCGCAATTTCATCCTGCGTGATAATATTACTTAATACTACTAATAACGGCATACTGATCAACAACGGTGTCAACGAATAACAGGAATACATATAAATGTATTTGAAATTACCAGATCCGTTCATCAACGAGGTAACCGACCAATTCGCAACACACCAAAGTCCGAATGGAGCCACAACACTCAATACGCCCTGCAACAACACGTTAAAATCGGCACCGTGGGTTCCTGAAACCAGATATCCGTTAAAAAAGGTAGCGATCAGATTGAACAATACGGTAAGTCCCAAAATCAACGTCGCTGAGGACAATCGCCCACGCTGTTCAAACTGCATATCCCAAAAGCCGTCAAAAGGATGCCGCATAATATAAAATCCATATTTGAAGCCTTCCCACAAAGGATGCTCTGCTTTATCACCGGGATGTGTTTTACGATATTTATGGTATTGTCGCTTGCCGATCCAAATAAGAATTGCCGCAGCAATGATTACCGCCACAATAATTACCAACAACTTTTTCCCCAACGCATTACGATACAGTTTCATTGCCTTTGAGTATTCATTCGTCCGATTGGCACGTTTAAACCACGACATGGCCGCTTTGTAATTGCCGTTGCGCAATTCCTTTTTACCAAGTCCTACATAGGCAAGATCGTTTCCGGGATGCTTTTCAAGAATTTTGTTCCAATATTTTGAAGATTCTTCATAATTACCGACTTGTTCCGCATCGACCGCCTGATATATCAGTTTTGCAAAATCAGTCGGCGCATATACCTTAATACAACTGTTTTCCGAATCAGCAACTGCAATTCTATCGTTCCACCAGGCAACCGAAATCGGTTTCTTCAAACCGCCATTCTTTTCGTTATTATTTCCAAATACACAGAGCAGGTTGCCTGCCTCGTCATAAATAAAAATACGATTCTTTGTGCTGTCCAAAGCACAGTAAATACCCGTGTCCTGCACCGAAATGTCCACAAATCTTGAAGCATTTCCAGAATCAATTTTATCTGTACTTTCAATCAGATCTCCTGCCGGCGGCATACTCCCGTTCCGAATGAGAACATCAATATTTTTTGGATTTAATTTGCGAATTGGCGCAAGATTGCTGTTCGATCCTTTGCTTTTAATATATTCCTGCATTTCAGAATCGGTGTTGGTGGCAACCGTGGTATAGATAAATCCGTTCCCGTCAATATCCATACTGCTATATTCTGTCGGCACAAAAAGCAGCATTCGTGATAACTGTTCTTTCGTAGAAAGAGAACGCCAAAACAGTTCTTTCAGACTTGGGATGACCGGAACAGAACCGAAAAATCCCAAAAAGTTTCCATTCATATCCAACTGATAGATACCGTTTGTTTCATTGTTGACAATAACATAACAACGTTCACCGCGGTCAACAACGATTTTGCTGGGAAAAAACTCAACTTGGGATAAAGTTTTCTTTTGATCCGGTTCGCCGACTGTTGCAAGCAGTTTGCCTTTTGTATCAGATTTCACGATTCGCTTATTTGCAGTATCAGCAATATAAATATATCCGCTTTGACTGATAAAAAAGCCCTCTGGTGCATTTAGTTCTAAATTATTGCCGATCACGTTTTGAACCGTTCCGTCAGAATTTACCACATAAATTCTTCCCTGACTTTTTTCCAATATAAACAATTGATCCTTGTAAACCTGAATATCTGCAATTTCTGCATTTTTAGGCAATCCGCCCATTCCGAAATTCAAGGTCAACACATGGGAATAGGTTTCGGGTGAAACAATTATTTTTTGTTCGTTGGAATATGTATACGCTTCATATTCGTCGATCGTCAATGCCGAAACTGGCAACGCAAAGCACGCCAAAATAATACAAAGGATAACAGACAGTACCAATATTCTTTTCATGATCTTCTACCTCTTAATCCTTAATACCAGAATTCGACATGGTTTGCATAACGTTGGACTGCGAAAACAAAAATACCACAATCGGCGGAAGAACCATAATAAAGGAAATTGCCGCCGACACACCGGTTCGGGCAATACCGCCCGAAACAATATTGGACAACGCTGTGGGAAGTGTTTTTAAATCCTCGTCAAAAATCAAATCGCCGCCTGTGGTTGACCAGATCCCCTGGAATGAAAAAATCAATTGTGTCATCCATGCAGGTTTTACCATTGGCATAACAATTTCAATAAAAATACGGTTCGTTCCCGCTCCATCTAATGCGGCCGCTTCCAACAGTGTGTCCGGAATCATTTGATCCATAAACTGTTTCATCAAAAACAAACCCAAGGATGAAGGTAAAATCGGTAATATAATTGCCCATATCGTATTCACGAGATGCAATTTAGTCATAATGATATAATTTGGAACACCGGTGACGGTGCCCGAAAACAGCAATGATAAGACAACGATCTGGAACAGAAATTCTCTGCCGGGGAATTTGTACTTCGAAAGCATAAACGCAGCAAGAGAGGAAATAACGATGTTTCCAACCGTTCCAATAATAGTTATGATCAGAGAATTTGTAACGTATCTTCCAAACGGTAACCACGAATCCCCCAACAGCGCCGACAAATTCGAAAAATTGGAAAATGTCGGATTCTGCGGAAAGAGTTTTGGCGGAAAAATAAACAACTCACTGATGGGTTTGAACGCATTGGAGATCATAAAGATCATGGGCAATACCATAAATGCCGCAACTAAAAGAAGGAACACAAATACACCCATGTTACCGACGCTGCTTCGATATGAATTAGAGCCAATATTCTTTTTCATAGCTATTTCATCCTTTCAAGCGCCGACATTTTTAAGTAACTTTTTAATCAGATTGTTGCAAAGGACCATGGCAATAAACAGAATTGTGGCAATCGCGCAAGCATCACCAAACTCGTAACGCGTTCCGGAATAGTCCGTCATGTGATTCACAAGTGTATGTACTGCATAATCAGTACTCGGATTTCCGCAAAGTGAAGCACCGACACCTCCCGTAGTAAACGCCGCAGAAATCGACATGACCGCACCGAACAGTAATTGTGGCTTCATTTGCGGAATGGTAATATACCAAAGCTCCTGCCAACGATTTTTGATTCCGTCAATTGCGCCAGCTTCATACAGAGAACGATCCACCCCTTGCAGACCGGCAACAAAAGAAAGAAACTGCGTACCCATACTCATCCACATGGAAACAACAATCACGACGGTCATCATATACTTTGTATCGCTTAAAAACTGAATCGGGGCATCTATCATTCCGGTTCGTATC
The DNA here is from genome assembly GCA_045640765.1 of Acutalibacteraceae bacterium. Taxonomy (GTDB): domain Bacteria; phylum Bacillota; class Clostridia; order Oscillospirales; family Acutalibacteraceae; genus UBA737. The sequence continues at coordinate 8,945 of JAZUFP010000352.1, read as the reverse complement.
AAAATGGAATTGATATATCCGAGCTGATCTCCACTGAACAATAATTGCCAAATCAAAAAAGCATTTCCCGATATAGACGGAGCATAGATCAAAAATACCAACGCCGTACGAAGACCCCTGTTCAGTTCACAAAGAACCCACGCAAGCAAAAGCGCGCCGATATAGCTGAACGGTCCAATCACCAACGCCAGCGTCAACGTATTTACAACCGCTTTCATAAAAATGTCATCGTTAAAAAAGAACGTTGCATAATTTTCAAGGCCGACAAATTTTGGTGGCTGTAACAGGTTGTAATCGGTAAAGCTCAAAAAAATCGCAATCAAAACAGGTAACACCACAAATAATGTGAAGAGCGAAAAAAACGGAAAGAGGTAGAGATAGCAAATTTTGTTTTTTCTGATGTTTTTGAGAATTTCGCTCACGACGCATCTACCTCCAATCCGAATTCTTTACGTTTCTTTGTGATTTCCTCATTTATTGTATTAACATATTCCAAAACAGTTTCCCGAACATTGGCATCCTGGTTGATGACCTTACGGAAAATATTATTGATATGACGTGAAAGGAAGTAACCTCCCGGAACCTGTTCAATGGCATATGCGGTTTCACGTTGGAAATTCAATGTTTTAAGCGTATCTGCCGTCCATCCGAGACGATTGAACGCATCCAAATTTGCCGTAGCAACCCTACCGGAAATTCCCTGTCGATTTTCAATGGCAGTTGCATAACGATACTGTTCCTCCGCACTGGTAAACCACTTAATATATTCCCACGCTTCCTGTGCATGCTTGGTCGATTTCAAAATAATTGCCGAGGAAGCATGACTGACCGTAATATTTTTCAGACTTCCGTCCTCCTGAACCGTTCCGGGAACTGGATGCATACTCCACAATCCGCTGATTTCCGGTGCAGAAACTTCCAATGTATTAAAAGTACTGAAATCGGCGATACCAATCGGCATATCACCGGTTCGGAAACGATTGACAAAACTATAAGATTGCAACAGCGAATACTGTGAATACAATCTCGTCCATTCTTCAAAAGTGCTAATTGCGTTTTCTGTATCAAACGCGACCGACTTACCGTTGTTTTTATAAAGCGAAGTTTGCTTTCGAAACAAAAGTAGCGCCAGTCCCTCGGTCCCGCCGGCACCGGGAAAAGCAAATTCCATATTATTTTGCTGCAAAATCGTCAGGCAGTTATAAACATCCTCCCACGTACGGGGAACAGACAACCCGATTTCTTCCAGAATATCGTCGCGGGCAAACATTACCTCAAAACTCTGTGAAATCGGCAAGGCATATACACCGCCGTCATAACTGAACGGTACAAACGCCTGCGATGCAAACCGCTTTTTCACCTCTTCAAAATCCGAAAAAACCGTTAGATCAGTCAACGCACCACGCGACGCAAAATTGACCGGTGTTCCCTCATCAGAAAACAAATAAACATCCGGAGCTATTCCGGCAATAGTCGCATTCAACAAACCGCCAGAAACAAGTTTCAGATTTACACCAATATTTTTTTCGGCTGTAAAATAGTTATCGGTCTGTTCTTTCAGGATCTGATACTGATCCCGTCCCAAAGTAAGCCAGACATCTATTGCAGAATCTTTGTCGTAAATATTTCCAATTACACCGTAATCATCGGCAAAGGATTTGAAATACAGCAAAGTATTGAACGACAGTTTCTTAAAGAAAGACGCTTCCGCCCGTCCGACCTTTGCCTGCAGCGGAACCAGCTGGAATTTATCAATAGTAAGCGGTTGAGCCGTACTGCTTTGAATCCAGTCACTCAAACCGGTTAAATCTCCCGAAAAAGTGGAAAGGGACTGCGGAATGGATTCCGGATACCGGATAAAATCACTGATCTGACGAACAATTTCATCAACTTTTGCAGTACCTTCGCCCTTGCCGCCGTTTTCGATATTCAGCCAATCCGAAAGTTGTTGCAGAGCAGCTTTCTGCTCCTTTAATATTTCCAAAACATCCGGCAATTTCTTTTCGATCTGATAGTCACGGTAGGTGTCCGGTGTAGCACCGGTCACCATTACGATTTTGCGATATGCTTCATTCAAGCGATTAAGAGATTTTCGCGCCAGATTCAGTGCAAGCGCCTGCTGTCCCAGCGTAACTTCAAGCGTTAATGTATGATCACCCTCTTTTAAATAATATAAATACGGGTGATTATCATCGTCAGCAAGCCGCATTTGCTGCCATCCGACATCATAAGGGAATTTTACCGATTCCATTTCGGCAAATGGAATCTTACCGTCCAAATACAATCTTCTATATGTTGAAAAACCGCTGGTAAAATTATTCTTATACCGAAATGAAAGAGTATAGCAACCAGTCTGTTCAACATGGAATTTCCATGTGACGGTCTGTCCGACTGTTCCCCAACCAGTACCGCCGATCGTATTCCAGACCTGCAAACCGGAAAAGACCGGAGTACTTAACGGTGAAGTACGATCGCACTGTTCGGCAATTGACGCACTTGACCGGATATAAGGGCTCTCCCCTTCCACCGTAATCGTATTCTGGACAGCACCTTCCGGATAGGTAGTGCACACCTCACTGTACGGTTTGGCTTCTTCATAAGCAAATAAAGAAAGTTCTTTGATTACAATATTACCGCGATTTGCCGACACCGTAATTTTATTTGAACCGTTTTTGAAAGCAAATGCAAAAGGTTCCGTATGAAAACCACTTGTATCCGATAACATAGCAGACTTATCCGCTTTACCTTCATCCAACGGAACAGTGTATTGATTACCGCGATCGTCTGAATCCGATTCACCCGACATCCAATCCCGGTTCAAGGTCATTTCGGCAGCCTCTTTAAACGGCAGCTTGCCATTGATTTTTACGCTACAGGAAGCACTGCTGTCATTGACGGCAGTAATCGTATATTTAATACGAATACTTGCCATACAGGAAGAAGTATTCACACGGAAAGTATGGCTTTCTCCCTCTTTGATCGTTACATGGTCCTTACACTGAACCGATGAAGCGATCAATGGCATACCCTCATGCGAAGCGATATAAGTATCATAATCCTGCTGACCTACCGAAACCGCAATGTTATCAATGGCTGTTTGTAAGTTTGGCAATGATGATAAAACATTCTTTTCTTTTGTCGGAAAAAAAATCAATGTCAGAACGATGCACACTAACAACAGCCCTGCAATCATACTGATTCCAAGCTTTTTATTTGTTTTCACAACATCGTCCCCCTTTATCCTACAAGACCGGTTGTTTCAATACTTTCCACTAAAAATCGCTTGCAAATAATAAACAGAATAACCAACGGAATTGCATATAGTATTACACCGGCATTCTTCAAAATCGCACGATAAAAATAATCATCCCGATAGCCGGAAACCTCAAATCGGCTATTAATGGTCGCAAGCTTTGTCCACAGAAATTCCGTGTCCGGAATGAAAATTTCCGGGAAGGTCGGATCAGTCCATTTCCAAACGAAAATAAACATAAAACAAGTGAAAGAAACCGAAACAGCCCCCGGCAGCATGATGTTCGTGAACACACGAAACGGTCCGGCACCGTCTACGGCAGCCGCCTCCTCCAACTCACGAGGATAGCCCTTGAACGATTGCGTCATGATATAGATAATCAGTCCGTCTTTCAACCCGACACCGGTCAAGGAAAGTAGAATCAGCGGAATGGGCGTGGAAATCAAATTCCAATGAAACGGACCGTAATTCTGAAATTGGAAATACAGTGGTGCAAAATAGGTGCTGTACGGAATCAGCAAAGTCAGGAGTACACAGCCAAAAAGCAATTTGCTGAACGGAAAGCGAAACCGTGCAAAACCATATGCAACAAAAAGACACGAAAATATTTCGATCACACAAAGTCCGAAATTCAACGCGACTGACTGACCCAATGATTTCCAATAATCCAAAAAAATCGATACGACTTCAAAGTTTTCAAAAGTAGGACTTTTCGGAATAAACCGAACAGTCAGATCATAAACATCGGCACTTTTCATAAACGACGCGACAAATGTTGTAAACAACGGATAAAGGATAAGAAAACTCAAACCGATAAGGATCAAATAGCGAAAAAAACCGACCACGCCTCGAAGTAGCGTGTTTTTCAGTTTGTAGGAACTCATTTTCAATGTCCTCACCTCATTATTCGTATTGCTTGATCAGCAGTTTCAAAGCGCCGACAAAAACGCCTAATATGACAATAACGATTAAGAAATATACCCACGCGAGAGCCGCGGCATAACCAAATTGAAAGGTCTGAAAATTGTACCTTGTAATGGTGGTCATGATCGGTGTAGTATTGTTCGAAAATGCGTCAATAATGGTATACACCACATTCACCAACATTTGCGGAAGAACCATAGGGAAAGTGATTTTCCAAAAAGTTTCCCACCCGGTAGCACCCTCTATTTCAGATGCCTCATACAAGGATTTCGGAATTGCTTTCAGGGCAATTAAAAATACTAAAATCTGTATGCCGGAAGAATTCATTACATTCAGAATATTCGTAACTGCATACTGTATGTACTCAACAAATTTCGCATTGAGATTCATTTTAAGTAATAAATTACCAAAAGAAGTGGCGTCAAACGTCACAGCGGCATCACCGGTCATTGAACTTGCGCCGATGATTTGATTTTTAAGAATATCTCCGCCAAGTAATGACGGCATAATACCCGCAGAAACGATTACGGGAATAAAAAATATGATTTGAAAGGTTGCTTGACCCGGGAATTCGCCGTTCAGAAAAACTGCGATCAGCATACTGAAAATTATAATGATTGGCACATTGGTCGCCATGGTCGAAAGAGACGACAGCAACAATTCACGAAAATCCGTATCGACAAAAAAAGCTCGTTTATAATTGGCAAGTCCCGAAAATGTCAGCGAAACGCTTCCATCAAACTTCAAATTGTTAAAACTATAATAAAGCGATTGAATCATCGGATAAAAAATTAAGGCAAAAAAGCCGATTGCAAAGGGTAAAACAAACCATATCCCCTGCAATTCACGTTTTTTCACCAGTTTACTTTGCTTCATAAAAGTAAAGATGTTCATTCGCAATCATTCTCCCTTTGTCTTCCCGGCGAGTAAAAACCTTACCCGCCGGGAAATAATTACTCATTAAGAGCGTGAACTCTGACCCAATCGAAGCGCAATTCATACGGCAGATCCCGCGGATCGCTCATACCGGTCCATGTGCCCGGAAAATTCTGACCCGGGTAAGAATAACCAAGTTCCAGCAGGATAACCATTTCCGCACCTGGTTCATAACCGACCCCTTGCATACCTTCGGAGTCGTATACACGAATCAATTCCTCGTCGTAATACCAATAAAGCGCTTCTTTTTCCCAGACAAGAGAAAAAATATGATATCCCTCGCGAACGCCGGGAGTCGGCGCGCATAGTCCGGAATGAATACTGTACTGTCCCCACCCGAAATGGTGATAACTGCACGCCGCAAAATCACCAAACGACCCGGAATACTCCGTAATGTCGATTTCTCCTGCGTGTGCTCTTCCAAAAGGCTCGGAAACATGCGGATTGCGTTTAAACATGATCTTTTCCGGCGTTTTTACATTGGAACACAGCCAAAACGCACAGTTACAATTACAATTGGTACTCTTTCGTTCCGGCATCTTCATCCGGGCGGAAAAACAGCCACGCGCTTGACTGAAAGAATGTGCCGTGGTAACCATCAATGTACGTGCCTGCTCTGTGGCACGGAAAACAAGATCACTGTTTTCGACAACACCGCCCGGCAAATCACCATATTCCCAACCATATTCTCCGCTAGACCATACCATTTCATCCAACGTGTCAAAATCATCAAAAAAAGTTCTTTCTTCTGAAAACGTGGTTGAAAAAGACAATTGATATTCGTCGGTCCCGGTAATTTTGTGAACATAGTCATTCAGTGTCGCAGTGATCTTGACCGTTTGCTTTGCCTGACGGATGTGATACGGCACGAAGACATCCAACCCATTCACCGTCACTTCATCATTATCGGTTGCCAGCATGAACATGGTATCATCTGCGTTGTTATCGTAACGTTTCCCGTTATATTCACAATAGAAATGATAGATCGCCGTCATTTCCGCCACACCCGGATGCATTTGAGACAGCGAAAGTGTAAATTGTTTTTCCATAGTAATTACTCCTATTACTTTTCAAGGTCATCCAACGTCCAGACACGTACCCAGTCAAATTCTGCGCTAAACGGAAACTCCTGTTCGTTCGGATCGGGATATCCGAGGAAATCGCTGCCGTCCGGGTGGTTACCGCATTGCACCAACATGACCAGCGGACCGCTGTCCGGTCCGACGCCATCACCGGTGTAATAGTTGGTCAAATTTTCATCACAATAGAAATAGAATGCCTCGTCGGTCCATACAACCGAATAGATATGGAACTTGCCGGACGGATTATCGACCGGCACCTTGTTGCCCAACGCCGACTGATGATAACTACTCCAACCATTCCAATGCACAGTCGATGCATAAAAATCGCCCCACTTAGCAGACTGTTCAATAATGTCAACTTCGCCGCTGCTTTGAGACGGACGCTGAATATTCTTGATATAACGCTCATGACCGCCATCGTGATTATTCACATCATTATAATCCGAAGCCATCCAGAACGCGACGTTATTGACTCCGCGCTCTGCCGTTTTCAAACGACAGGAGAAACAGCCGTACGCCTGTTTAAAAAGTCCGGATGTAGACATTTCCATCATCGGCGTATCTCTGTCGGTTACATGATATACCAGTTTTCCGTCCTCAATATTACCATAAGGCAGATCGCCGTACCAGTTATTGACCCATTTGGTTTTATCAAGGAAGTCAAATTCATCATCAAACGACATATCACTGCTGAATTTTCGGAAATTGAAGACATAACTTCCGGTGCGGTTAGGATAACGTTTATCGTACATGGTAACGGTCAGCGGATGGTCCGCGTCGCGCAGAGCATACGGTATTGTAAGAATATTACCAGAAATTTTGACACCTTTTTTATCACACTTCATGACAATGTTTTTGTCTTCCAGACGAGCGCCGGTTTTATTGCGCGCGATCATGGTATAGTGCGCATCCAGACCAACAACACCCGGATGCATCTGTTCGGGTGCAAAACGGTAATAATCTTTTCCGATATCTGGGGCAGTGACCTTTTCCAAATAAGTTGATTCTCGAACGTAATGTTCGATGACCTCTTCATGCTGATCTTCCACATTGATTGTGTTATCAGCAAAACCATTATCTTCATCTGTGGAAATATCAACGTAAACCTCATCATCGTTTTCTTCTGAATCAAAGTCATCAGAATCATCTTCAACATCTTCAACATCTTCAACATCTTCGTCCTCATTCGAACCAGTGGTATCGGATGAGGAAACAGGATCATCAATTATTATAACTTTTTTGATTTTCTTTTTCTTTGCCTGTTCGCCGCAGCTGCAAACCGCCAACAGTAATACCAGACTGAGAAAAAGTGCAATCCATCTTTTCATGGCTTTTCTCCCATTTTATTTCCAGTAATCCGCCAAAGCCGCATCAATCGTCTGCTTGACTGACTGAATTGCCGCAGAGGCAGTGGCTTCGCCGTATGCAACCTTTTTGACATAGTCACCGGCACCGATTAGAAGATCATAAACCGCCTGACGTTTCTGTACAGTTGCAAGATAGCGGTCAGCTGTTGCCTGAACACTCTTGTCGGGCAGACTGTCGCCACCGGACCAGTTTGCCGCGCTTTCATTCATGCTGTTGCGGAGAATATCCCAATAAAGCGCAACGTCATCCGGATTCTTCACACCGGCAGGCATACAGGTATAGGTGGTAAAGTGATAGACAAGATCTTTTGTGGTGTTCGGACCGTGCGGGAATAGCACCATACCGATTTCAAAGTCGGCATTTGAAGTAATAGTGGGGAACATATTGTAGTCCACCAGCGCCATTGCCGCCTTGCCACTGTAAAAGATCTGTCTGCCGGAATCCCAACCGCCAATCTGGTTGTCATAAAGAGCACCTTTTTCGCTGACCCACTTGTTCAGTGCATTCAGCGCATTGATTGCCGCACTGCCGCTGAAACCGTTGGTTAGTTTGGTGGTATCACCCTGACGTTTTGTAATGGTAACGCCATTGGCGTGAAGCATGGTGTTGCCGAATTCCGAAATAGAATAGGTCGGGACCAGACCGTAACGCGAAACCTGACCGCCGCTTACAACAACGGCTTTTTTCATAATGCCAAACAGGGTATCCCAATCCAATTTACCTTTTTTCTGCAAGTCATAAAGATCGGGCCAATTATTCTTTTTGAACATATCCTTGTTATACATCAAAACTTCACGGATCTGCGCATTACGAGAAATGCCGTAAACATGGCCCTTTAAGGTAGCTTCCATCAACGCTTGCTGGTCCCAGCAGGGTTCAGACAGATCAAAACTTTTCAACGTGTCTAACGGGGTCAGCAAATTTTTGTTTGCCATCTGCAATACCTGCTGATCTCTCGGACAGAACAGATCACACAGTGGCTGACCTGCCAGAATGGAGGTATACAGCGCTTTATAGTCGGACATCTTCTTTTCGGTAAATCTGCAATTCAGTTTCTGTTCCACTTCAATGAAAAACTTACCGGCAGCAGAACCGCGATCGGTCGGTTCCCATGTTTGAACAAAGACGATTTCACGGCCTTTCAGGTCTCTGATACGATCATTATCCAACGAAGCGTCAATGTCTACGACCGTCGGTCTTGAGGTATTATCATCCACAACAATCGTCTTTCCGCCGGTGTTTTTAGAACCGCCTTTTCCGGTTGAAGTGCCAGCGTTTTTTCCATTGGAAGTTGTGGAAGTACCCTTGCTGGTCGAAGCACTTTTACTTCCGTCTTTTTTGGTCGAAGCACTGTTACTTCCGTCTTTTTTGGTCGAAGCACT
>JAZUFP010000351.1:0-5515 GCA_045640765.1 Acutalibacteraceae bacterium | reverse complement strand
CCGGGACCGCCATGGAAAACGCGTATAATCCCAAACTGTGCAGGAAATACAACGCCAGATAGACCGTCCAGTTTTTTGTAAAAACCATTCCGACGATCGGCAGAACGTAAAAACACGTTGCAATAAAGCAAATTTGGTTTTGTTTCACAAACTTAATGGCAAACAAATAAATGAAAGAGGACAAAATCGACGCAACATTGATCACGATCACCATAGAGGCAGTCATACTCGGTGTGGCGTGCATCTGACGAACAGCGAAGACCGAGATCATTCCGACCGTGCCGGCGGCGATCCCGCGAAAGATATTCGGCAGGGACAAAATAATAAAACTCTTATGGCGGAACACATCGTAAAAATGCACCTTTTCGGTCGGTTTTTCTTTCGGCTGCGGCTCATTGACAGCGCACAGACGAACGATCAGGAAGAAACCGATCATCAGTAAAAAGGCACTGAACCCGAAACAAAGCGCCATGATCTTGTAGTATTCAAATCGGGCGATCAATACCTTGACGCCGGCACTGACTGCAACCCCCAGCACCCCGCACAGAATACCGCTGATGCTGGTGACCTTTCCGTAAGATTTTATGTCGAAAATCAGATAAGGCAGTTTATAGATCAGAATATTGATAACTCCTAAAAACAGCCCCAAAATCACGACGGTAAGCGTTGCCGTCCAAAACACGGCAGTCGCGCCGATATCGGTCCGGATGCAGAAAAACGCCATTGCCAAATAGAAAAATATCTGCGGAACGGTACAGCACGCAACCGTCTTTTTGACATCTCTGATTTTATCGGACAGTATCGAACACAGAAGCATGGCGGCGACCTGTGTAAACGAGTAGACCGATGAAAAAATACCGACGTTTTTTTCGCTGACCCCGAACGAAAGCAGAAAGGTCTGGACCAGCGCCCCGCCCGAAAACAGGATCAGCGTAGCGGAAATCATACTATGAAGCAGATACCGAACGGTATTTTTTTGGTATACCCGTTGTAAATCGGGTGAGATTTCAGAATTTTGCGTATCCATTTTTTCCTCCAAACGTTACAGTTGGATTCTACCGTAATTTTCTTTATTAACACAACTTCGCGCGGACGTTTTCTGTCAGCAGAACCGCCGGGAAGCTGTTATTGACGTATTTAAGGGTTTATAAACCGGCTGCGGCCTATAAAGAAAAAGAGGATAATACCGGCGCTGACAGTATTATCGCACCGGGCGGCAATACTGTCAACGCTTTTTTATCCTCAACTAAAATCACAAACTATCGGTTTTCATAACATCAGCCCAAATTCTGAGAAATGTATTCCTTTAATTTATAATACACCGGTTTGATATCCAGCATATTCCCCTGTTTGTCGGCCTTGACCAGTCCGAAATGGGCTTCACGATTGAAGTTGTCATCGTGCTCAAAGGGCATTTCATCGCAGCATTCGTATATGATCAATCCCTTTATGTAGGGGTAATTCAACGCGTCGTCGATAATATCGAACAACCCGTCCCAGTTGGAAACGTCGTCATCATCGATTTTCCGGTCTGTCCAGATGTTCGTTTCACAGATGATGATATCCTTATTGAGCAGCTCATGCAGGGTTTCGGCGATCTGGAACGCGCGTTTGCCGTCCCTTTCCATTGCCCGGGACATATCGGTATACCAGTCCCAGCCAAGCAAGTCAAAATCAATGCCCTTTTCTTTCATGTAAAGGAACATTCCGTAGTGTTTCCAACCGGCGTTGATGACGATTTTAACATCGGTCTTTGCCGCGCGTATACCGGCGGAAGCATTGGCGAACCGCTCGTACACGGCCTGCATGATGGGCTGCGGGAACTCCTCTACCGTTTCACCGTCTCCGAAATTCGGGTTGAACGTGCTTAAAAACACATCGACTTCGTTGCTGATCTGAATGAAATCGATCTTGCCGAAGCCGTGATTGCCGTCATAGCGATCGGCAATTTTCCGGTAAAGTTCAAATTCTGCCGCAGCGTCATAATTGTCGATCGGGTTACGCATTTGCCCGTCAACGACCAGCATGACCTTCAAACCGCAGGCATTGGCAAGCGGAACATAAAAATCCGAAAAATCGAAGTTATAAAAGTTTGTTCGTACGATTCCGCAACCCATATCGCGGATCAGCTTCAACTGCTTTTCGGCGTTTTCCCTGCGATAAACGGGATAAAAATCGCAATGGGTATTGACACCCCATAAAAAATCCGTATGATTCATACCTGGTACTCCTTACGATCCGGACATTGTCCCGATTTTCTTGCGCATCTTGATAACAAACACGGCAACGACCGAAAGAATCGCCGCAGTCACGGCGCAAACGACCACAGTCCATGTATTTTCAAGTGTCCAGACAAATTTCTTGGTCGCTTTTCCTTGTATCTGTTGATGCATTATTTCAGTTTCTTATAAAGATCGTTGACGACCGCCTTGGTCGAATTCGCGGTACCCTGGATCGCCGCGCTGGGGCTGTTTTTGCCGTTGGCAACATCATAAAGTACCTGATAAGTTCCGTTGCCGAGCGCGCCGGTCGTACCGCCGATAGCTTCCGCGGTAGTGATCGTCTGCGCGTTGTAGGAACGGTAAAGGTTGTCTTTGGATTCTTCGTCGCAAAGGAATCTTGTCGTGTATTCTTCAAACATGACGTCGATAACGTCCTGGCTGGCATAGCAGTATGCCTGGATGAAAGCGCCGGCGTTGGCAAGCTGTTTGGCGTTCAGGTTGTTGGGGATCATCATGCAGCAGTTGTTCCAGTTGACCGGAACGCTGTACTTGCTGGAGCCGTCGGCAGACGGGAACGGAACCAGACCGTAATCGTCATCCATGCCGGAGATCTTTTTCAGCAGACCCATGTAACCGCCGGACAGGAACAAACCGTGACCGCTCATGAACAGATTCTGTGCTTCGCCTGTCAGATCGTTAGCCGATCTGCAAGTGCCGTCTGTAATAAAGATTTCTCTTGCAAGGGTCAGTGCCTGGGTGATCTTCGGATCGGTCATGTTGTAAGAGATGACGCCCTTGTTGTTCTTGATCATATCGGCGCCCATCGTCTGCAAAATGTTGGAGAAAGCCGAGCAACCGATATCGATCTGGATAATGCCGAGACGGTCCGCAGTTGAAATACCCGGTTTACCGTCTTGTTCTTTTACGGCTTTTTTCGCAAGGTTTCTGAACGCGGTAAGATTCCATTTGCCGGTGTTGACAAGGTCATAAATATAACTGTCTTTGTATCCGATTTCTTTCAGGATGCGCTTATTGAACAGAACGGGCGAACCGGTTTGGGCAATATAAGTCGGTTCCGCGACTGCCCAGTAACCGGAGCCAAGGTGATAAGTGTTGACGCCGTTACCGACGTTCATATAGCTCTTGGAAAGGTCCATGGTGGAAACTTTGGAAAGGTCATAAACATATTTCGAGGTCAGGTAACCGATCGAGGTATAGATCGGCGTGATGATCACGTCGGCAAAATAACTGCCCGAAGCGATGCCCATCATGGTAAGTTTCTGCAACTGCTGATAGTTATAGGTTTCGACCTTGATTTTGCAGTTCAGTTCTTTTTCCAGCGTCTGCGCCATTTTCAAAGTTGCCGCGCTGGCCTTACTGGCGGTAGCGTCACTCTTGGTGAAATCGTTCAACGTGGAATAGATCTTAATGGTGGCGCCTTTCAGATCCGCCTTATACGGATTGTCGATCTTGGTGTTTTTACCGACTGTCTGACCGCCGGTAGCACTCTTTTCAACGCGGTCCTTAGTCGTATCGCCGGTCGTAGTCTTGTCGCCGCCGGTCGTGGTCTTGTCGCCGGTCGTTTTGCCGCCGGTCGTTTTGCCGCCCGCGGTCTTGTCACCGGTCGCGGTCTTGTCACCGGTCGTTTTGCCGCCGGTCGTGGTGTTACCGCCGGTCGTGGTATTGTCGCCGGTCGTGGTCTGTTCGCCCGCGGCATCGGTCTTCGTACCCTTGTCGGACGCGGTTTTATCACCGGTCTCGGCATCGGTTTTGCCTTTGTTCTCGCCGGAGACCTGTTCGACGACCTCTTCGGTATACCAGCTGCCGTCGTCCTGCGTCTGCGAGCAGGCGGTCATCATACATACCGGCATGATGACTGCCAATACGATTGCCAGAAGTTTTTTCAGTGTTGTTTTCATAAAAAGTCCTCCATTTGATAAAATTATTTTCGGTTTGAAAATATGAAATATATAAAACCGGCATTTTCAGCCGTTATAGCCAACTGTTCAAAGGTTGACAAGAACCCGTTTTTTCAGCGCCTCGTCCGCGGCGAAACAAACCAAATGACCGTTGACGGAATCGTTGATCGACGTGCAGGAAATGGACGGATCCTTCCCTTCCATCAGATCACAGAAATCGCTGACAAGTCCTTTATCTCCGCCGAAATGACCGCCGGCCTCGCCTTCGGTTTCGGTGAAGTTTACGGTTTCCTCGCTGAACAGGGATGTTTCCCGATCAAACTTTCTTACGGTCAGAATACCGTCGGAAACAGAACCTTCCAGTTCCCCTTCGGTCCCTTGCAGCCAGATACTTCTATCGGGACGCATGGCACCCAGAATAACAGTATGCACCGCCGTAGAGCCGTTTTTGAAATGCACCGTGACGTTCTGATGATCCACGATATCAAAATCGTCACATTTATAGATACATCTGCCGTGGGGATTATACGTTTTCAAAGATTCGACCTTTTCCTCGAAGGAAACTTCCTCGTAATTCTTGCCGGTACACTGCCAAGGATACCAGGGGAAAAGGCAGTTGTCAAGATACATGGTTTTGGCATCGTAAATACAATGATCCCGGACTTCCTGCGGGCAATCGACCAGGCACCTTGTACCGGCGCCCTGCGGTGCTTTTGACGGAACGAAAAAGTCCTGTCCGCCGTCGCTTTGAACGCTTTCGGGCTCGGTAGCATTATTGAACCAGCAAAGCAGGTCGATATCGTGTGAACATTTTGCCAGCAGCAAGGGTGATCCGCAGATTTTTTCACTGTTCCATTTCCCTCTTATGTAGGAAACGGAAGAATGAAACGCCCCGACACGTTCACTGGTTTGAATGTTCATGATCTCGCCGATCTCGCCGCTATCGACGATTTCTTTGATTTTCCGGTAAAACTTGGTATACCGCAGAACGTGGCAGATCAGCAGTTTACAGCCATGTTCCCGCGCGACGTCCCGGATTTTCAGCAGTTCTTCCCTGTTGTTGACGACCGGCTTTTCCAAAAGCATATCATAGCCCTGCTCCAAAAACGGAATGGCGGTTTGATAATGCAATTTATCCATCGTGCCGTTGATCACACAGTCACCGATTTTCCCCTGTCGCAACACCATGTTGATATCGGTATAAAGTTGTGAATCGGACAAGCCGAAATTTTCTTTCATATATTTCAGCCGTTCCGGATTCGGGTCGACCGCCGCCACGATCTCCATGCGGGAAAGTGCCTTTACCCCTTCGCCGCAATAGAAAGTTGCGCGGTTTCCGCAGCCAACGACGACCACTTTGATTTTGCACATATT
>JAZUFP010000350.1:0-5551 GCA_045640765.1 Acutalibacteraceae bacterium | reverse complement strand
TTGTTTTTCTGCTCATGCTCTTTATCAGCATTTTTCAGCAGATGTATAGCTTTGTGTTGAATATTGTGCGTGAAGTTGTGGTCAGGAAACTGTAATTGATTATTCTTTCGGAAAGAAATGATTCTATGAAAAAAACGGTTGCGATAATACTGTGTTTCGCCTTTCTGTTGGGAAGTATTTGTCTTTTCCCGTTAGTCGGGGCGGAAGAGCGGGAAACGCCGAAAGGATCGGCGATTTCCGCTAACGGGGAGTATATGCTCATTGCCGACAATGAGAATCTTTCTCTGTATCTCAATGCCGATACGGCCGATTTCTGTGTGCTTGATAAACGCAGCAAAAAGGAATGGAATACGGTGAACGGGACCGGAAAATCCCTGCTGAATATAACTTACAGCGGTGAAAATAACCTTTCCATTCAAAAAGATACCGACTCTTCGGACGTTGGTTTTGAACTGTACGAAAGTGACAACGGCTTCAAAACGATCTTCTTTTTCGACACGGATAATTCGTCTTTCCAAATCCCTGTACAGGTCGCGTTGCAGGATACGTCCTTAAAAATCACCGTTCTGTTCAAAGAAATCAAAGAGCGAGGCGCCGGAAAGGTGTTGGACGTTGCCCCGTATCCGAATTTCGGACTCGGTACGGCGGACGACGACGGTTACGCCTTTATTCCGGACGGCAGCGGCGCCCTTATCGATTATAAAGACGCCAACACCAAAAACGGCGAGGTTTACCAGGGCAGAATTTACGGCGACGATCCTTCGCAGGATCTGATTTATAAAGAAAATAGCGAGGCGCAAACGGCAAAACTGCCCGTCTTCGGTGTAAAACAGGGAAAGAATGCCTTTTTGGGTGTCATTGATCAGTGCGCCGAATTCGCTTCCGTAAACGCCGCCATTCTTTCAAAAAACGTTTCGGTTTATCCGTCCTTTATTTATCATGAATCCGACCTGACCGGCATTCAGCAGAGCGACGGCGGCGTGCGCACCATGACCATCGTCCAAAGCCGGCCGGTTCAGCGGAACCCCGTTGTCAATTACTATTTCCTCACGCAGAAGGACGCTTCTTACAGCGGCATGGCAAGATGCTATCGCGACTACCTGCTGGACAAAAAGGTACTGACCGGAAAGAATCCGGGCAAAACCGCTGCCGCTTCCTTTGAGGTGTTCGGCGCGGCGGCAAAATCCCGTACCTTTTTGGGTATCAGCATCAAAAAAATGGTTTACGCCACCACGTTCCGGCAACTGACGGATTTTGAAAAGAAAATCAATCAGACCGGTATTGAAAACGCGTCCTATTTTCTGTACGGATTTTTAAGCGGCGGTTATGAAGGCAAAACCGTCACATCGCCCGCATATTTAAGGAAACTCGGCGGAAAAAAGGGATATGCTGAATTTACCGCTGCCGCCGGAAAAGAAAACGTCTATACGGTCTATGATATCATGCGTTCCTACGGCAGACTGTTCGACTTTTTCCGCGCAAACGATTACACCAAATCCTTAAACCAAACGGTTGTTGAACAGCATTATAAAAACCCGGCAAGCGGAAAGTGGGATACGGATTTAGGTTCCAAAAAGTATTATAACGTTGCCAAACAGCAGAAATTCTTTTCAAAACTTTTACGCCATCTGGACGGCGGTACCAATATCGTTTTAGCGCAGATCGGTCAGGAATTACCCGGTGATTTTTCACGGAAAAATCCCGTCAACCGTGACGGCTATCTGGATTTTTACCGTCAGGTCTTTGAAAAGTGCAAAGCGAAAAAAATCGGTTTGGGTTTTGAAGGCGGAAACGCCTATACACTGTCGGCGGCAAAGGAAATCCACGAAGCACCGCTTTCTTCCGGCAATTTGCGCATTGAAAGCCGTTCCGTCCCGTTTTATACCATGGTGTTCCACGGGTATAGGAACATTTCTTCGACCCCTGTCAACAACGAAAGTGACGGCGACGCGTTTCTGCTTCGCGCTTTTGAGCAGGGCGTTTCCGCTACCTGGCGGGTGGCCGGTTGTGACGGTTATCTTTTGAAAGAAACCAAACTGAACTTTTTATACAACGCCGGCATACTGTACGTTTTGAAAAACGTCGGAAAAATGGCGGCGGATTATTCGGAGATCCATTCCGTTTTATTTGACCAATGTATTACAGAACACCGCACGGTCGGTGATATCAGCGTAACGGAATATGAAAACGGCTGGAAGATCGTCTGTAATTACGGAAAAGAAGCCCAGACCTATGAAAATACGGTAGTCAAGCCGAATACATATATTGTTATCCGATAGTTTTTTATCATTGGGGAGGAAAAAATGAAAACGAAATTAAACTTGTACAAAAAAGTATTTGTAATGATTTTATCCGTGGTCATTGCAGTGTCTTTTGTTGTTCCGGATCTGACGGCGTTTGCCGCGCAGACCGCCTATACGGCTGTCAAACTGGATATGCCGAGTGTTGCGGCCAGCGATCCGTCGTTCGGATTGAAATATGAGGAAACGGCGTTGAACGAAAACGTCAAGACCATGACGCTTCATTACGCGTGGAGCGGCAGCGTTTCCAAAAACAATACGACACAGTATATGTATGTTGCTACCGAAAACAGCAATTCCACCCAAAAGGTCTACGATTTCGGTACGGACAGCGCGGTCATGTTTTACGCCAAATTCCCTGCCGACGTTCAAAAGCAGGAAATGTTTTTCCAGATGGTGGCTTCCAACCGCGGCGACCCTAAAAAATACGGTAAAGAACAGTGGATCCAGGTTGGAAGCAACAAGAAGGTTTACTATCTGCTGAACGGCGATACCGAATGGCAGGAAAAAACCACCCCCGTCAGTACGGTCGGCGGAACCCTCGGAAACCTGGAATTTACCGGCGGATTTGAAGGTTGGGTCCGGATCCCTTATGAATCTTTTAACATTGACGAATCGCTTTCCACCTCGGTGTTCCGTTTTGAGTTCCGCCCCAAACATCTCGGCGGCGATTATACGCCGAAAGATCTGAAAAGCGGTTCCGTCAGCTACGGTTCAATGATGATCGTTTCAAGCGGAACGAAAGATTATAAGAAAATTTCGGTCGACGGGAACGAGATCGATTTGGTCCATGAACTTTACTGTCACAGGACCGACACGTTTGTTCCGACTGCCGCCGATCATCTGAAAACGACCGATAACCTGACAATGTTCAGTGATGGGTATACCCATACCGCCACCGACAGTACTTTCGGTTATACCTTCGATCAAAAGAAGGTTCTTGCCGGAAAGAACGGCTCGATCATTACCTATGTCAATCTCCCCATTGACAAAGCCGATTCTTTGCAGGTAAAAATCAACGGTACCGCCGTTAAAAACGATACCAAATGTTATCTGATCAACCGCGGCGACAGCGAATGGCGGGAAACCGCCGTCACAGACGGTAAAATCACATTGCCGAAAGGATTTGAAGGGTATCTTCAAATTCCCGTTGCCGGTGTGACCGGCCTTGCCGGAAAATCCGTTGACAAGGTTTCTTTCTCGTCCCAGCTGAAAGACGTAAAGGTCGGCAGTGTTTTGGTTTCCGCTATTTTCGATAACGTGGTTATTTTAAGAACCAAAGAAAACAACGCTACTTATAATCTGGTGACAAAACCGTACTATAATGCCGCTTTGCTTGAAACGGCCGGCACGACCACTACACCGGAAGGGAATACGTATTATACCGTTTCCGCCAAAAAACAAAGCAGTTCTTTCAGCATGGGCATTGATAACGGTTATTCCTATACCTTTTCGGGCGGAACGGCCGCTGTGGGGCACTATACCGTAAAAAGCTCGGCGAAAGATATCCCGTATACGGGGCATCTCGCGGAAGGTTTCACACTTCCGTCCGGAAAAGCGACCCGCCCCTTTAATGCGACCGCGATAGCTTTCAGCGGTATGAATGACGTTGCCGCACCGTTTGCCGCCAAGGGCTTTACGCTTTCGGTGGGGAAGGTGACCACGGGTACCAAGGACAATGTCTACTTAAAAAGCGGTAAATACGTCAATGCCGGTGTGGCCAACGGGGCAACGGTCGATGATAAATATTATGCGCAGGTCAATTTCAACGGCATTAACTGGACGCAGAACGGCGCCGTTCTGTTTTATGTCAAACATACGAAAACCGGCGCTTCCGCCAAAGAAACTAAACTGTATCTGATCAATCAGACCAAATGGACCTGCCTTACCAAGGATATGCCGTATTATACCCTGAAAGACGGCGATACCCAATGGCAAACCTGTACGACCGCGCAAAACTCCGGCAGTGCGGGCGATCTTGTAATACCGGCGAACTTCTCGGGTTGGATCCGTATTCCGACGGCTGATTTCAAACTGTATAACGGAACCGGAAAAACCGAAGCGGATCACCAACTTACGGGAATACAATTCTTCCCGTACGCGCTGGGGAAAGAATACGGCAGTCTGACAATCAGCCATATTATGACCGTGGACGACGGTAAAAATAATCACTATTCGGTCAAATTCGGCACCGGAAAAGAAGAAAAATTAGCCGATGCCGGGGAAAAAAGTTTTTCCGTTGACGTTACCGCGTTCAATGGCGGCACCGTCTTTTCGACCGATGCCGAAATTGTAGATATGAACACGGCGTTTGCCGTCAGTACCGCCGGGAAACTGGCATCAGACCAGGCACTTATGGTCTATGTCCGTAAGAACGGCAGAAGCGCGTCGCGCTTTATCCTTTCGCTGGGCAAAGACCACGCAAGACTCAACGGCAGCTCAAAGTATTATCTGTATAGCGCCGAAAACGAAGTGTGGCAAAGCGCCACGGCGGACGAAAGCGGCAGAATGGAAATTCCGGCTGACTTTTCGGGCTGGATCCGCATACCGTATGCCGGTCTTGTCGATGATTCGGGCGAACCGTTGAAGGATACTTTGTCGTTTGACCGTATCAATATTTTGCCGACGGAACTGGGCGGATCGTACGGTGAACTGTCGGTCGGTTCGTTTATGATCGTCAACCATTCGTTGTTGGATCTTCCGACCATGCGCGTCGATTCCGCCGCTGAAATCAAACTGACTGGGAATAATTACTATTCCGCATTGATGCCCGAACTCAGCGAAGTGCTGGCCTGCGGTGACGTTGCCAGAACGGTCACGGTTTCATCCGAAAACTGTGATTTCTTCAAGGGCGGATGCTTATATACCGTAAGCCCCAAGAATCCGTCCGTTATTTCCATGGGTGCGGAAGACGGGGTAGAGGTTGCCTTCCGTGAGGAATTGAATATAACAGGTAAAAACGGCCTGCTGATGTACGTGGCTTTGCCCGATACCGCCAATACGGTACGGATCGGCGGCGCCTTTGCGTTGTCGGCCGGCAAACCGGTTTACGTACTGGGCGCGGGCAATGACGCCGTTTGGGAAAAACAAAAAGTCGCGACCGGCGGCGCGATTTCATTGCCTGCCGGATTCAAGGGTTATATCCGTTTCCCGTTCGCTTCCATGAAACAGCAGCCGACCGATGATATTAAGAAATTCGTTGTTTCCTTTACGTCGGTCGGCGGTAAGGACGGTAATCCGAAGTAAGTCGG
>JAZUFP010000349.1:0-6138 GCA_045640765.1 Acutalibacteraceae bacterium | reverse complement strand
CGATTTTTCGTGGAAGCCAGGTAATCATTCTGCCGAGTTTGTAGGAAACGGAATTTTGGATTTTTTTCAATTTTACGGAATCTTTGCGCAGTTCTTCGACGTCGGCTTGCAGCAGAGCGTTTTTTTCGGACAGACTACGGCATTCTTTGTTCAGAACATCGTACTCTTCGGACAGTCGGGCGTATATTTTCCGCTGATTCTGAATTGAAAGATCCTTCTTCCTTGCGCTGTTTTTCAGGTTGATATATTCGGCGAGCAACGGCTCAAACAGCGGCGGTTCCGCGGGATCTTTGGAAAGGATCGCCTTTTTCCATTTTAACGCGTATTGCATGGCCTGTAAACGGTATAAACGGGTGGGGATCTCATAGTAATCGGGATCATGGTCGGCAAGTTCAAGCCGGGCGAAATGATCGGCGGTGACTTCTTCACAAAAAGCAAAATACCCGTCGGTCGTTTTTAACCGACGACTGATGCGGCGCAGATTTTCAAGGGTTCGGTTCACAAAACTTTTATTGACTGCGGGCAGTACGCCGATCTCCTTCGCTTTTTCATAGATCCCCTCGTAAGCTTTTGAAAAACAGTCGGGTGCCTGATCGATACGGTTTTGCAGATTGTCATTTATACAATAGCGGTAATATACCAGTTCTTCATCCAACGTACTGATCCGTTTGGCCATGATCATGGAAACATAGGAAAAATAGGTATCGTTGATATTGTGGATGGCTTGGAAACGAAGACCGTTTTCCAGTACAAAACGCCGGCGGAAAATTTTATCCCACGGCTGCGGTTCGGAAAGCGCGAAGATCTGATCGGGGACATCTTCATAGGAAAAGACTTCTTTTTCGGGCAGAAGGTCTTTGTGCAAATATTCTTTTCGGACGTATTCCCACCCGTGTTCGAATTGCTGATAACGCATTCCGCCGAAAAGAACGATATCGGCGTCGGTCTCATGCGCGCGTTGATAAGTTTTTTCGCAAAGTCGGGGTGCGAAAAAATCGTCGGCATCTAAAAACAGAAGGTATTCGCCGGTCGCGTGTTCCAGACCGTTATTGCGCGCGGCACCGGCATATTGGTTCTGCTGCTGCAGGATGATAAACCGGTCGTCTTTCGCGGCATATTCATTCAAGATCCGCAGGGAAGAATCGGTCGAACCGTCATCGACACAAATGATTTCGATATCCGAAAGGGTTTGTTCGGAAATGGAATCCAAGCATTCTTTCAAATATTTTTCCGCGTTGTATACGGGAATGATCACCGAAACCGCTTTCGCCATTTTTACACCTCTGTGATACAGATTAAAAAATACGTATAATATCAAATACATTTTAATGAATAACGGATCTGTTGTCAAGTACTCGTTCGGGGTTGGGAAACAGCGCGGTTTGCGGTATGGATTTTCGGTGTGTTTTGTTGTATAATGGATTCAATCAGGGAAAGGATGATCGTAATGAATGAACTGCCGGAAATGTTAAAAGGACTGACCGATATTCCGCTGGCGCTGGCGGCCTGCCTGTTCGGGATCCTGCTGACGCGCCGGAAAGCCGGCGGAAAATGGGCGGCGCTGTTTTTTCTGATTTCGGTTTCCGCCGTTCTGGGCACGGCGGTCCACGTGTTCGCCATGCCGCAGGCGGTATGGACGGTCGTGTGGATGATACTGTACGTGCTGCTGTTTGAAGCGATCCGCCGGTTCGGACAACTGATGACGGCATATATCACCGGGCAAAAACGGCAGGAGTACCGGGCGGTAAGGATCACCGAGATCGCGTTGTATCTGTTTACCGTTTCGGGTATGTTTTTTCTGCCGTTTAACGAGATCCTTGTGTTCGTCTTCTTCGCGGTTTTGCAGTTCGCGCGAATCATGATTGCCCTGATCCGCTATCCGCAGGCACCGGCCGATGCCAAACGGCTGCCGGTTTTTGTGGTATTGCCGCTGGTGATCCAGGCGCTTTCCGGTGTCATCCCTTATGCGGTGGTCATGGTGCATATTCTGCTGATCGCCGCGCTGTTCGCGGTGTATCTGATCGGCAGTCGGGACGGTCAAAATCCAATGGATTAAAATTTTGTTACATTTACAAAAAAGAATTGATAAAGCGGGAAAAAGTGGTATAATGATATCCTAAATAGATTTTATGAAAGGGAGGGGATTGTTATCGACTGGATCGTTGCGGTCATCGCGTTTGTGATCGGGGTCGGTCTGGCGTTCGTGAATGATCTGATCGCCCGGTTTTTTATGAAAAAGGGGACGAACGGTATAAGTGCTTCGTTTCTGCTCCGGCAGTTGATCTGCGTGGCGTATCTGGTGATCCTGTATGTCATCGGGCAGAAAACCGCGTACAATCCCTTTATGCTTTTGATCGGCGGCGCTTTGGGTGTGACACTGCCTCTGCTGTATTTCACCCCGCGTCTGTTGAAAACTGCCGCCGAGTATAATAAAAAGGAGGCGAAAAAAGATGGGTGAAAAGTCCAAGGTCATCATTCCGCTTTTCGGATTTCTTGATGTGACCGGGGAAGTGATCACGATGTGGATCCTGTTGGCGGTCATCACCGTGATCTGTCTGATCGTTCGCCTGCGGCTGAAAGAACGTCCCGGCAAGTTTCAGAATATGGTCGAAACCGGTGTGGAATATCTTGCTCATTTTTTTGAAGACACGCTCGGAAAAGAAAAATCACGCAAGTATTTCACGTTTTTGGCCTCCTTATTTGTGTTTATTATTTTCGGCAATTATTCCGGTCTGATCCCGGGGGTCGGGCTGACCGATTACGTGAAAGCACCGACGTCCTCCCTTTCGGTAACGCTGGGGCTGGGCATACTGGCATTTCTGTTTTTGCAGATCGCCGGTCTGCGCTGCGGTGTCAAACATTATTTCAAACGGTTCGTCAGTCCGGTTTTCTTCATGCTGCCGCTGTTGATACTGGACGAATTTATCAAGCCGGCTTCACTGGCACTGCGTCTGTTCGGCAACGTGTTCGGGGAAGAAACCGTCACCGAACAGCTGTATGAACTGCTGCCGATCGGCGCGCCGATCATTATGATGGCGCTGTCGCTGCTGTTCTGTGCGTTGCAGGCCATCGTATTTACTACTCTGGTTTCCATTTACCTTGATGAGGTAACGGAAATCGAGGAAGAGGAAATCAAAACCAAAACCAAAAAAGAAAAAAGGAGAAATAAACAATGAATCAAAGTGGATTAATCGCAATCGCCGCGGCAATCGCAATCGCCGTCAGTACTATCGCTCCGGCACTCGGTCAGGGTCTGACCGCAAAGGCCGCCATGGAAAGCATCGCCCGTCAGCCGGATGCCGCCAAGGATATCCGTTCTACACTGATCATTTCGCTTGCAATGATGGAAGCGCTGACCATTTACGGGTTGCTGATCGCGTTTATGTTGATCGCCAAGATTTAAGGTGAACGTATGAATGTACAAATCTCTATTGTCCTGTGGACAGTGATTTGTTTTGGCGTTTTGTGTTTTGTGTTGAAATATCTGTTGTTTGATCCCGTACTGGCGCTGATCGCCCGTCGTGAAAAGAAGATCGCGGACGTCAAGGCGGCGTCTGCCGAAGCCGCGCGCCTGCGCGAACAGGCCTTGCAGGAAGCGGCGGAAGAACGCGAAAAACAGATCGAATACAATCAGCAGAGTGTTCAGTCCGAGGCGGAAAAAGTCATCGCGGAAGGCAAAATACAACTGGATGAAGCGCGAAAGAAACGAATCGAAACAGTCGACCGTTTCCGTGACAGAATGCAGGAGGAGTATACCGTGGAAACGGCGGAAACGACCCGCGCGATGAATGCGGTGACTGACGCGTTTTTTTCCAAATATTACACGGCCGATCCGGCGTCTGCCGGACTGGATCACAGTGAGAAAAAGGCCAAAGCGGCAAAGACGGCGAACGTTGTAAGACGGTAACCCGTCAGCCGTTTGCCAACCGTCAACACAAAGCGGATTCTATATGTCTGGAGGGAAAACGCCGCCGGAAAACAGCTGCCGAAATCGGCTTTTCCGGGAATGACAATTATCTATGAAAATATTATATTACCTTATCAACTTTGCCCTTCTGGTCGGAATCGTTCTGTTCTTCGGCCGGAAGATCATCGTTTCACTGTTCCGCCCGCGCCGTGAGAATATCGAAAAGGCACTGGACGAAGTCGAAAGAGGACCCGAAGTGCCGGAAGAACTGCCCGAAGAACCGCTGCCGCCGATCGATCGCAGCGCGGTGGAATCGGCACAGGCGGCTTCCGAACAACAAATCAATAAGGTATTGCGATTCCAGGAACTGGAATGCCGGGAATTGCAGCGCAATAAACTGGATCACGTGCGGCGCTGTGCGCTGGACGAATTTGAGGCGCAGGTACGTGCGCGTTTTTCGGCGGACAATACCGCCGAAAAAGAAAATGAACGAAACGCGCGTCTGATCGAACGCATTTTGCAGGAAATCACGTTGACACCGGGTGATATGTCTTATCTGCATACCCACGATGTTTTGTACGTAACGCTGACTTCGGCAAAACCGCTGCCGCAGGAACTGGTACAACAGGTGGACGAGGCAACGAACGAACTGCTCAGTCAGGTCAACGGAAAAACGTCGTTCTGGGTGCTTGAAGAACCCGAACTGATCGCCGGATTGCGCCTGCGTATCGGGGATACCGTATATGACGGCACGGTGGAAAATGAAATCTACCATTTCAAAAAACGCATCGAGGCCAATCCGATCATCGGGGACGAAACGGTCGATTCGATCATGGAACAGTTTCACGAAAGCATTGCCGGTTCTTATGAGTCTATCCACATATATCAACGCGGCCGTGTCATTTCGGTTTCGGACGGGATCTGCTGGATGGACGGTCTTGCCGATATCATGTACGGCGAGGTCGTCGAGTTTGAATGCGGCGAACGCGGCATGGTGCTGGATATTCAGCATAACCGCATCGGCTGTGTTATTTTCGGTCAGTACGAACATATCGAAAGCGGCAGTCCCGTGCGCCGTGTCGGCAGGATCGCTTCGGTGAAGGTCGGAACTGAAATTCTGGGCCGTGTTGTTGACGCGATCGGCAATCCCATCGATCAGAAAGGGCACATGGACTGTACCGATGCCCGCCCGATCGAATTTCCGGCGCCTGCCATTCTGGACCGCGCACCGGTCAAGTCACCTTTGCATACGGGCCTGAAAGCCATCGATTCCATGGTACCGATCGGGAAAGGTCAGCGTGAACTGCTGATCGGCGACCGGCAGACCGGTAAAACCGCCATCGTGCTGGATACCATTCTGAATCAGAAAGGCAAGGACGTTATCTGTATCTACGTCGGGATCGGTCAGAAAGAGACCAGTATCGCGGATTTCCGTGAAAAACTGACCCGTTACGGCGCAATGGATTACACCGTTATCGTTGCCGCGACCGCTTCGGAATCGGCGGCGATGCAGTATATCGCTCCGTTTGCCGGTACGGCGATCGGGGAATATTTCATGTACGCCGGAAAAGACGTGCTGATCATTTATGACGACCTTTCCAAACACGCCGTGGCATACCGCGAGTTATCCCTTCTGTTACAGCGTCCGTCCGGTCGTGAGGCCTATCCCGGCGATATTTTCTATCTGCATTCCCGTTTGCTGGAACGTTCGGCGCATCTGTCGGATGAACTCGGCGGCGGTTCGTTGACCGCCTTGCCGATCGTTGAAACGCAGGCGGGGGATATTTCGTCCTATATTCCGACCAACGTGATCTCGATCACCGACGGTCAGATCTTTTTGGAAAGCGGCCTGTTCCATGAAGGTCAGCGCCCTGCCGTAAACGTGGGACTTTCGGTTTCCCGTGTCGGCGGCTCCGCCCAGACCAAGCTGATGAAGCAGGTTTCCGCCAGTTTGCGTACCAAACTGGCGCAATACCGTGAACTGGCGGAATTCACCCAGTTCGGCACCGAAGTGGACGACGCGACCCGACAGACGCTGGATGAGGGAATGCGCCTGACCGAAATTCTGAAGCAAAACCGTTTTGAACCGCTGGCGGACTGGAAACAGGCACTGCTGCTGTACGCGGTCACCACCGGCATGGCGGCGAATATCGCGTTAAGTGAAATGGCGGCGTTTGAAAGCGGATTGTACGAGGCCTTTGAGCAGGATCATCCGGATTTGGTGGATGTTC
>JAZUFP010000348.1:0-8420 GCA_045640765.1 Acutalibacteraceae bacterium | reverse complement strand
TTTTTATTTGAGATTTCCGAAAACCAATATCTGGACCTTGAATTCAGTGAGACCCGGTTTTATGCCACAGTCGAACGGATAACGGTCACGCGGGAAGGACGCCTGCTGTTTTTATTCCGGAACGGCACGGAAATCCCCGTGGAGATCTGATATTTTTTACAAACGGTCGTTTAACGAAATAGGTAATTTAACGGTTTGACGGTACTTTTTCGGTATTGTCAGACCGTGTTTTCTTCTTTTACATCAAAACAGGGAATAGGAGCTTCCCCCGAAAACCGAAATGCACCACCTGTATTTTGAAACTCCCATAATAAAGGGCTTTCCGACGGTCATTTAACGAAAAAGAAAAACAGCAAACCGATACAAACGTATCAATTTGCTGTTTACATTGTGTGTCATCCACCACAGCTTGATACAATGCACCACTTTTCAGTAAGGTGGTGCATTTTTATTTGGGATATCACCAAACAAATACAGAAAGCATAAAACAAAAGAATAAAAAATATTCGTCCGATTATTATGTGTAATTTAAAAGGGTAGCAGTATCGGTAATAGCATCTGATAAATTATAAAAATCTTTATCGTTATGTAGGTATTCTTTCATTTTGACAAGACAGGTTGCAATGGCAATTTCTTCGTCGGAAAGTCTGGATTTTTTAAAAGGGTTTATATAAAGGGTTTTACCGTTTCCTACTATACTGTCAAGATACATTCCGTCAAGATTTTCATAACTTCCGCAAAAGTTTCGCTTTAAGTCAAAGGTTACGGGGGCTACGCCGTCAAGGTAAGTACAGGTATTATTGATTATTTCACCATTTGTACCCCTTATTACTATTCTTGACTGCCTTATATCCGAAAAATACTGTTCGCTCGAAAAATCATATATTGCAGATTTGTTTTTATATTCCAAAACAGCAATTTTTTGTTGTGAAATACTTTCTTCCGCTTTCTCAAAAGTGCCGTTTCTGCCGTTATATACATTTAGTTTGTCCGGAAAAGAAAATGTTGTAGCTTTTGGGATTTCATCCTTAATGCCGAGAAAAAAACGAATAAGACTTACGCCATGATAATCGTGACAGCAGGATAAGATCACCTGCTGTTCATTGATAAATTATACTGTTATTTTACCATGAATAGCGGGAGAAATCAATAAATAATCCAAATAGATTTTATTTTGGATGTTGTTCAACAGGTTTCTTGTTTCTTGCACCGTTTTTAGTTGAATAGAGAAGCCCCGGTTTCTCAAATTTCACACAAATCCTTTGATGGTTGCATAAGCGGCATTGCCGAAATCTTTTTCAAGTTACTTTGCTCAGAATTCGTCTGTGCCGTAATACCAAAAAATCTCTGACTGCCCATTATGGCTGGCGGGGATGAGCAGCGAACGACTTGGAGCAGAAAAAACAATCGTTTTTCGAATCCGAATGAAATGTTGCGCAAAATCGCAAGTGTGAATATTTCACAACCTTATGTGAGAGGAAGAAGTTAATAAAAACTCTTATATGCGTTTTTCGATTTTGCGATAACATGACTGCTCTCTTTATCGTAAAATGGCTTTTTGATGTGCCCGAAAAGGCTTTGTTTTATCGGCTTTTTGGGCATTTATTATAGTTTCCGATAGTATGGGTCAAATTACTCCCTAAACGTAAGCTGTTTTCGGAACGATTTTTCAGTCGAAAATCAGGTCTGATTTGGGTGGCATAAAGTGGGAAATCGGCATTTTTTGCGATAGCATCGATTATCAAAAAACGTTGATTTGGTTGTCAGGATAATAAACTTTTTTTGTTTCAGCAGATTCAGGTGCATCTGGTCATGGTGGGGTAATTATCATACACATATTCGTATAGTTTGGCATGATAATTTAAAACTGCGACTTCATTATAACTTTCCGGCAGTTTTTCCTATGTCCAGTGTGATCTGCGTGGTGGAATGTCCTAACAGCTGGGATACGGATTTAATAACCGTACCGAAGTTTGAAAACAGCAGGGTGGCATATGTTGAAAATGGGTGTTTCCGGAAATAAAAAGATTATTGTGATTTCCTGTAATAAAATGATAACAAACGGATAATATTGACCAAAAAAAGCGTAATAAAGGCACTTGTTTTACGAGGTAAAAAAGATGATAATGAAAATGAGATTTTTTGTTTATTGTTTGAAGAAACAGGATAATGATTTTTTAAAAAGGAGAAAACGTTATGATATTAGATATCATCCGTCATGGGCAAACTGACTACCGGGACGTTGATAATATGCCGCTATTCCGGCGCACGGCGAATCTGCAAAATTTTACCGCTTATACAACCATTCATTTTAAAATGAACAATGAAAGGATGTGCATTCCGCGCATTCTTTATTATGAAAACAAATCCCACGTAGCAGGGTTGGCCTGACGGTCACGTCAGAAAGGTCGGACACAGAATTATGGGCTATTTGATTTTGATTTCAGCGGTGTTTTTGTTTTCTTCCGAAACATTGATCGGCGGATTTTATCAACGAAAAAACAACGGAAGCCTGACGGCGTCTTCTCTCTATAATCTTTTGGAGATCGGAACTGCCTGTCTGTGCTGGGGTATTTTGTATATCAGACGGTTTGAAACCACGCCGAAAGTTTTATTGTATTCACTGATTTTCGGTGTATGTTTTGCGCTGACCAATATCGGTATCATCAACGCGGTAAAATGCGGCCCGGTGTCGCTGACTGCGCTGATGCTGAATTTTTCTATGATCGGAGCGTCTATATGGGGATTGTTGTTTTGGTCTTCACCGATCACGTGGAAAGTTGTGGCCGGGTTGATCTTCGTCGTGGTCTCGCTGTTCTTTTGTACCTATAACAAAGCAGAGAATGGACATAAAACTTCGCTTAAATGGCTGCTGTTTGCCATGCTGGTTTTTATCGGAAACGCTGGTTGTTCTATTACACAAAGAGATCAGCAACTGCGCTTTCTTTGCCGATATGCTGAAAGTTTTATGTTTTTTGCAATGGCCTTTGCTACGGTGATCTGCTTGCTGCTGCATACACGCAATCGCAAAGCAGAAGAAACCCCATCACCGAAAACATTTCGTTTTTTACCGATCTCGGCCGGAATATTTAATACGTTATTAAACGCGGCGGTGATTGCTTTAGTGAAGACCGATCTTTCGACCAATTTGATTTATCCTGTGATTGCCGTCGGAGGAATCGGATTAAATCTGATCGTATCACTGTTTGTTTTCAAAGAAACACTGTCGAAAAGACAATGGATTGGCATGGGATTGGGGATCGTCGCGGTTACACTGTTATCGATTTCCTGATACATAAAACAAGAAAAAGTGAGGAGATTAATATGACTTTTTCCGGATTATCTTTCAAAAATCAGTGGTGCTTGACCGAAGAACGGTATGCACTCGAAAATGAAGCGACGGTCGCAGCGCTGTTTACGGTCGGTAACGGCTATATGGGTGTACGCGGCAGTTTGGAGGAATACGGCAGCCTTTGTATTCAGGGTAGTTATATCCGTGGACTGATCGATGAAGTTAACGAACTGCCGCAGCCGTTTCTGGATAACGAGTATATGAAAAAACACTATTTCAACGAGCAGGAATTGCGCCGTTTCCAAAAGCAGGAAAAAGTGATCAATTATGCCGACTTTTTACTGGTGCGCGTTTCGGTCGGCGGCGAGACGTTCTATCCGTGGGAAGGGGAACTGCTTTCGTGGGAACGTACGCTGGATATGGAACATGCCCGTCTTTGCCGCACCGTTCGCTGGAAGAACAGCAAGGGGCAGATCACCCGTTTGTGTTTTGAACGGTTCGCAAGTGCGGATAATGACCATGTTTTTGCGCAAAAAGTGCAGATCATTCCGGAAAATTACACCGATACGATCGAAATTCTGACTGGGGTCGACGGGTTAACCAAAACCAATGGCCAGTTGGTTACCGAACGGGTTGAAGCTTCCGCTGAAAACGGTGTGACACGATATATCAATCGATCCGGGCCGAAATACGGATTTTCGATTGCGACCGTTACCACCAATGAGATATATGCCGATAACGAAAAAATCCCCTGTGTATGGGAATCGACCGTGGACAGCGAACTGATTGCGGCCAAAACGGTTATTTCCGTCGAACGGGAACACGCATACACGCTGGAAAAAGAAATTTTTGTTGCTTGCGAGAGAGATGGGGAAGATCCGGCGGATTTCGTAGAACGGCTCTTTGAAAATCGGGAACGGTATGATACGCTGTATGAGAACCACTGCCGCAAATGGCGGGAAGTTTTCGACCGGATCAACGTGGAGATCGACGGTGACGACACGGTCGACCGTACACTGCGTTTTAATAACTATCATACGGTCATTTCTTTTGACCGGAACGACTCGGTCCACAGTCTGGGCGCCAAGGGGCTGACCGGAGAAGTTTATAACAACTGGGTTTGGTGGGATTGCGAAGCTTATCAATCACCGGTGTTTTATTATACCATGCCGAATGAGGCAAAAAATCTGTTGCTTTATCGGTATGGAAAATTAGATGCGGCACGCGAAAATGCTCGGCTGGAAGGCCGGAAGGGAGCGCGCTTTCCCTTCAATTCTTCGGTAACCGGCAAGGAAGTTGTCTGGAAATACTGCCGTCATCCGTTTTTGCAAATTCATATTGTTTCGGATATCGGGTTGGCGGTTAATCGTTATTACGACGCTACCGGCGATGACGATTTTATGATTTCCTACGGGATGGAAATGTTGTTTGAGATCGTTCGGTACTGGGCTTCACGGGTGGAATATATCCACGACCGTTTCGAGATCCGCAACGTGACGGGAACCGACGAACATCATCCCGAAGTGGATAACAACGCCTATACCAATTATTCGGTCAAAACCGTGATTGACCGCACGCTGTCGTTTACTGAACAGTATGGCGAACAACTGTCGGAACTGAAAAAACGTCTCGGTGTTACCGAAAACGAATTGGCGGCGTGGCGCGAAGTGGCGCAAAAACTGTATCTGCCCATCGACAAAACGACCGGACTGATTCCGCAGTTTGACGGATATTTCGATTTAAGCCGCGATCTGGAGGTCGCCAGTGGTTCCTCGGCCAAAGCGTTTCAGATGAAAGCTTCCGGGATGTACCACAAAAGTCAGGTTATTAAACAACCCGATGTGTTGATGCTGTTTGGACATAATAATCTGAAATTTAATCGGGAAATATATGCTCGCAACTGGAATTATTATATTGCCCGGTGCGAAGCATCTTCCTCACTGTCGTTTTCTACCCACGCCATCTGTTCGGCAGATCTCGGCATGATCGAAAGCGCCTATGATTTCCTGCTTAAAACGTTGCTAATCGACCTGGAAGATGAGCACGATTGTTCGTGGCAGGGGATACATTCCGCTTGCGCGGCCGGCGCTTGGTTGGCAGGGGTGCGGGCTATTGGTGGTGTGGAACTGCATCCGCATATGATCGGCTGGTGGAAGTCAATGAAATATTCGTTCTTTTGGCACGGCCAAAAACTTTACGCGACCCTGACCAACGAGGAATTGACCGTAATATCCGATCCGACAAATACAGAAACTGTTCCTCTGTTGTTTGAGGGCAAGACGAAACAGCTTCACGTCGGCGAAACCGTATCCATAGGCATTTCTATCTAATAATTTGGTTTGGAGAATCAATATGTTTCACGCAAAGAAGTTTTGCTCCGAAAACTATAAAAACAGTTATCTTGAATATCTGGAGTTTGGTCCTGAATCATCTGAAAAATTGCCGCTTATTATATATCTTCACGGCAACGGTGATCAAGGCGACTGTATTGAGAAAATGTCTCACGGCGGCGTTTTGGCGGAATTGGAAGCAGGACGAAATATTCCGGCAATTGTAATTGCACCGCAGTGTAACGCGTTTGTTTGGTTTGAATTGTTTCCGATTCTGACTGAGTTAATTGATACCGTGCGCCACCGTGACGATGTTGATATAAACCGTGTGTATATTATGGGAACAAGCATGGGGGCGTATGCCGTTTGGCAGATGTGTCTTTCTCATCCGGATTGGTTTGCGGCGGCTGTACCCGTTTGCGGAGGTGGAATGTACTGGGCGGCGGAACGGCTCAAAAATCTCCCCATCTGGGCTTTTCATGGAGCTTTGGATACAACGGTTTTACCCGAAGAATCCATCCACATGGTAAAGACGATTAACTGGTTCGGCGGAAATGCGAAAATCACAATTATAGCAAATGCGGACCATAACGCATGGGATTATACTTATTCCAACGATGAAATGTGGAAATGGCTTTTTTCTCAAAGGAGAGTGACGGAAAATGAGTATTAAGGTTGCTTTATGGATAGACTCATCTGATTTCATTAACGAGGAATCGGATGAAGCGCTGGAATACCTTTTGGACAAATTAGATGAACTTGGAATTCGAGCTTCCTTTAAAATGGTCGGAGCCAAGGTGCGTGCCTTGAAAGAACACGGTCGTGACGACTTGCTGAAACGTCTTTCAGTCCACGATATCGGCTATCATACCGACTATCATTCGATCCATCCGGTTATTACGGAATATACCAATGATTTGTCTTTTTCCGACGGTGCAAAAGCATTTGAAGAGGTCGAATCAAAGGGCTTAAATGATGTAAGGGAACTGATTGGCAGAACACTGGTCGGTTTTGGTCAACCGGGGGAAGCGTGGGCACCGGATGTTTGCCCGCCGCTTTTGAAACAGGGAATTACGGTGTTTTTGGACACCCATTATATTATCAATTTGGATACACAACCGTTTGAATTCGGCGGCATTATAAATCTTAATAATATTGCACGTATCATCCGATGTGAGTATAAAAAGGAAAACGGGCTTTCGGAAGCAATTGAAGAATACGAGCGCCTTTGCGAGGAAGAACACGGTTATAAAGAGCCGGAAACTGCAAAGGTATTCAGCATTTTCTATCACCCGTGCGAATTTTGCAATAAAGAACTTTTTTGGGATTGGGAAAACTGCAAGGGCGGCAAAAATCAATATGAAGAGTATAATAACGGTTTGTTTTTTAAGACCGAACTGGTCAGCCGTGAGGTCGAGCACGAGAGAATTGATGTCGTATGCCAATACCTGAAATATATTGTCGATTCCGGCGCGGAATTTGTGACAATGTCGGATTTTCAGAATATGATTCGCCGTCGTAATGTGTCGATTACAAGATCCGATGTGCTGAATATCGCAAAAGAAATCGTTGAAACCGGGGAGATAGGGTTTTATGAGGTTGGTGGCGAGTTTGTCAGTGCCTCTGAAGTTTTCCAACTCTTGTACCGGTATCTTTCTGGAAAGCCGCTTTCGACCATGTTGGTATACGGACCGGAAACCAGAGAAACCTCGCTTGTTAAGGCCAAAATCAAAAAGGAAGATGTATTGGCGGTAATGGGCAAATACGATACCGTTATGGGCTTTCCTCAATTGAAATCGTTGTACAATGTCGGTGACTGTAAACTGACTCCTTCCGATATTTGCTATGCAGCAGCAAAACTTTTGGTGGAAAACGTCGACGAATGTGAGGCGGCACCATGTCTGTGTTCTTCGGAAAAATATGTAAATCCAAACAGCGATTGGAGCGGTCACTGGCTGTTTGGGGATTCTTTCGACGTGACAAATACTTATGAAAAAACAAGATTGCAGTGCTGGACACTGAAACCGCTGCGTCTGGATTGAGGGATCAAGATGATCGAACGCTTAAATAAGAATGATTATGATGAACTGTTGACTTTTTTGGATCGTACGTTTTCTTTCGGCAAAAAAGACAGTTTTCTGGTCCAACTTCCGGCTATGTGGCGTAGGACGGATGAAAGCATGGGACGGAACATCGCCATTCGGGAAAACGGTAGAATCATCGCGGCTATGAGCATTTTCCCCATGAAAGTCCATTTGAAAGACCATGTTATCACCGTTGCTACTACCGGAAATGTCGGAGTGGACGAAGACCATCGCGGGCAGGGACTGATGCGGCAATTGATGCAGGGAGCAAAGGATGAACTGCATCGTCAAAATATCGATGCCGCCAGACTGGGCGGACATCGTCAGCTGTATCAACAGTACGGCTATGATTATGCCGGTGATAGTTTGTTGATGCGGCTGGAAAAGGATAATATCCTGCGCACGCATGCGCCGGCAGGATTTACTTTCAAAGAACTGACGGAAAACGATATCGATGAACTCGCCTTTCTTCATTCTTTACAGGAACAAAGCGACGTCTACGTCGAGCGTGCCGACGCGGATTTCTTTGATATCATGTCGGCCTGGCAATGCACACCATATGCTGCTTTTGACGGGCAGGGAAAATGCGTCGGCGGTTTGTCGGTCAATCCTGACGGACGCACTGTCGCGGAGTTTTATGCCGACACGCCCCAGAACGCTTTTGAGATGCTTTGCTCCTGGGTTATGGTACGCGATTTGGAATCGGTGCTGTTC
>JAZUFP010000347.1:0-3709 GCA_045640765.1 Acutalibacteraceae bacterium | reverse complement strand
TGTGCCTGTTTTTTTGATGCAAAAACCGCTGTCGGAAAATGCCGACAGCGGTCGTTTCAATTTATATTTTATATTACAGCGTATGGGTATCTTCCGGAACGGAAAGATTGGAATAAACCATTACATACCCGAAATCCGATTCTTCGTTTGGAACAAAGAGAGAGGTTGCCGTCATTTCATACGCTTCTCCGTCATGGGGTTTCACCGTGACGCGGGTGCAGACGGTATAACTGTCATCTTCGTTTTCCGAAACGGTCAGCAACTGATGCGCATATTCCGTGTATCCGCGCGGTATGATGTAAACGTAGCC
Source organism: Acutalibacteraceae bacterium (assembly GCA_045640765.1). Lineage (GTDB taxonomy): Bacteria > Bacillota > Clostridia > Oscillospirales > Acutalibacteraceae > UBA737. Next base: position 3,399 of record JAZUFP010000347.1, on the reverse strand, counting down.
GTCCTTTTGCGGGAACGCCGTGTTGACCGACGAATAATCATCGATCACGATCCCGTACATAGAGGCCAGATAATCGGACACATAACCGGCGGCAACGTAATCGCCCTCCCGAAGATCCGTCAGCGCCGTCACCGCGTCGTTGACCAGAGTTTCAAAAGACTGAAAATCCGTATCGTACGCATAATTGCGGTTCAGCATATTCAAAAAGCGCGCGCCCAGCGCCTCGTCACAAAGGGGCTGCGCGTCGGCCACGGAAACAGCCGCAACGTTTTCGAGCGCCGGTTTGGCTTCGGGGACCGGGGCCTGTGCCGGAAACGCACAGTACGCACCGATCATAACGGCGCACAATACCGCGACAAATACAAAAATTCCGCATGATTTCATCACGATATGCACCTCCGCCGTAGTTGATATTTTTATTATACACTTTCGTACGCAAAATGGCAGGAACAATTCGGTTACAAATCGTTTCAAAACTGTTACATTTTCCGTCAGATTATCATGCAAACGGAACGGCGGTTTGTTCAGGTTGGACAAAAACCTATATTTTTTATAATAACTGCATAAATTTTTTGAAAAAAAATGAAAAAATTAGTTGTAAATCCCAAAAAACTATGGTATACTACATCATAACAAGATTGATTTTTGATCAATCCGGTATTTATTTTTTTAGAGGAGTGTATCACATTGAAACAATATTCGTCTGATCGAATCAAAAATATTGCCTTGTTAGGTCACGGAGGTGCAGGTAAAACCACACTGGCTGACGCCATTCTGTTCTACGGAAAAGCCAGCGACCGCATCGGCAAATCCGCCGACGGCACTTCGCTGATGGACTTTGACGCCGAAGAAAAGAAACGTAAAGTTTCGGTTTCCACCGCGGTCTATGCGTTGGAATTCGGAGATGACAAACTGAACCTGATCGACGTACCGGGACAGTTCGACTTTGCCGGCGGTATTACCGAAGCGCTGGCCGCCGCCGATTCCGCCGTTATCGTCGTTTCGGGTAAATCCGGTATGACCGTCGGTGCCAAGCAGGCGTTCGACAAAGCCCGGGCTCAGGGCAAAGCCGTCGGTTTCTTCATCGGCAAACTGGATTCCAGCCACGCGCATTTCTATCAGGTCCTGTCGATCATGACCGCAAACTTCGGTTCGGTCATCTGCCCGCTGTTCGTTCCGTACGTTGAAGGCGAAGCAGTCAAATGTTACGTGGATTTAATTGACAATAAGGCCTATATCTTTGACGGACTGACCGCGAAAGAGACCGCCCTGCCGCAAAGCGACGAGCTGGATCAGATGCGCAGTCTGATGCTGGAAGCCGTTGCTTCCGCCGACGACGAACTGATGGAAAAATATTTCGGCGGTGAGGAATTCACCCATGACGAGATCATTACCGGTCTGCGTGCCGGCATCAAGAACGGTGACATCTGCCCCGTTTACGCCGGTGTTCAACAGTTGGGCGACGGCATTTCCTGCTTCGTTGACAGTCTTTTGGAACTGATGCCCGCCGCCGCGGACACCGCCACCACGCTGGCCGACGGCAGTGAATACAAAGCCGACGCCGGTGAAGCGGTGATCCGTATTTTCAAGACCATTGCCGACCCGTTTGTCGGTAAACTGTCTTATTTCCGCGTTCTTTCCGGCACGGTCAAAGGCGATATGCGCCTGAAAAACAGCCGTACCGGCAACGAGGAACGTCTGTCCAAAGTCATGCTGCTGAAAGGCGGCAAGCAGGAAGATATCGCCGCCATCAGCGCGGGTGATATCGGCTCGGTTTCCAAACTGGGCGATGTGCTGACCGGCGACACCCTTTCCGAAAGCGGAAAAATCGAAGCCGCGGCAATGGAATTCCCGGCGCCTTCCCTTTCGACAGCGGTCTATCCGCAGAAAAAGGGCGACGAAGAAAAGATCTCTTCGGGTCTGAACCGTCTGGCGGAAGAAGATCCGACCATTTCGGTATCTTACAATCATGAAACCCATGAGCAGATCCTTTCCGCGATGGGCGAACAACATATCGACGTGATCGTTTCCCGTTTGAAGAGCAAATTCGGCGCGGACGTTATTTTACAGTCGCCGAAAGTCGCTTACCGTGAAACCATCCGTAAAGCCGTCAAGGCGCAGGGCCGCCATAAGAAACAGTCCGGCGGTCACGGTCAGTTCGGTGACGTATGGATCGAATTCGAGCCGTGCGACAGCGATGAACTGATCTTTGAAGAAAAGGTATTCGGCGGTGCGGTTCCGAAGAACTTCTTCCCCGCTGTTGAAAAGGGCTTGCGTGACAGCGTGACAAAGGGCGTTTTGGCAGGTTTCCCGATGGTCGGTATCAAGGCCACGCTGGTAGACGGTTCGTACCATCCGGTCGACTCTTCCGAAATGGCGTTCAAGACCGCCGCTTCGCTGGCATTCAAAGAAGGTATTTCCAAAGCTTCCCCCGTGCTGTTGGAACCCATCGGCACACTGAAAGTGCTGGTCCCGGACGAAATGCTGGGTGACGTGATCGGCGATATCAACAAACGCCGCGGACGTATTATCGGTATGAATCCTGCCGCCAACAAGATGCAGGAAATCATCGGTGAAGTGCCGATCGCCGAAATGTCCGATTTCGCGACCGCCATGCGCTCAATAACGCAGGGCACCGCCTCCTTCACGCTGGAATTTGCCCGTTATGAAGACGCACCGGCACAGGTCGCGCAGAAGATCATTGACGAAATGAAAAAGGAAGATTGATTTTTCTGAAACTTCCTTTCAATAAAATTTAAGGCTATATATGCAATCCCCCTTGCGGTTTAATGAACTGCAAAGGGGATTGATTTATTATAGTTATTTATGTTATAATTACAATATCATAATATCAAAAAGGGGGCTTTCGATGAAAAAACTTATCGGTTTCTGCATTTTCTTTTTATTGTTTTCCATTAGTTTTTCAACCGTTTGCTATGCCTGGATGCCCTCCCGATATTTATTTTGTGAAATAAGCCCCGACAAAATGCCGGAGGGCACCGCCTACGTTGATCTGCTGATACCCATAAAAAGCGGCGACAAATACTATACACCGTTTAATCAGGAAAACGGCGAAAAATACAGTATTGCCGAGGACAGCGAAATTGTAAATTATAATAAAAACGGTTACAGTAGTTTTACCTTTCACTTTAATGATGCCAACGCCGATATCATACCGTCTTATAACGTTCAATTCAGTTGCAGCGAGCAGGTATACGAAGCCAACAAAGATTTATTTGAACGGGTCGAAAAATACCAAGAACCGATAGAGGACCCAAAGAATTATAACGTTCAGGTTCCGATAAACAGCGAATTGGAGCAGACGGTAAATATGATTTTGGAAAAGGTTAAAAAGGACGATGTTTACACTGACAAAGAGTATTTCTACATAACTTTTGC
>JAZUFP010000346.1:0-7233 GCA_045640765.1 Acutalibacteraceae bacterium | reverse complement strand
TCTGCGAAATGCTGGCGCAGGTCGAGGGTGCCGGCTATCTCGAACGTGTTGCCGTCAATAACGTAAAGAACATTAAAAACGCGAAAAAGGCGATCTTAAAGGCCTTTAAGAATCAGGTAGAAGGCAAGGGCTTCTCTTTGGTAGAGGTCATTTCCTCCTGCCCGACCAACTGGGGTCTTACGCCGAAAAAGGCGCTTGAATGGATCGATGAAAAAATGATCCCGTATTACCCGCTGGGCGTGTATAAAGATCGCGCGGCAGATGAGGAGGCGGCAAAATGAGTACAAATAATTATCTTTTCGCCGGATTTGGCGGACAGGGTATTCTGTTTGCCGGAAAACTGCTGGCTTATAAAGGTCTGATCGACGAGAAACAGGTCAGCTGGCTGCCGTCCTACGGTCCGGAAATGCGAGGCGGCACCGCAAGCTGCAGCGTCATCATCAGCGATACGCCGGTCGGTTCGCCTATCGTTTCCAATCCCGATACGCTGATCGTCATGAACCTGCCGTCACTGGACCGCTATGAAGACGCGGTCGTGCCGGGCGGCACCATTTTCCTGGATTCCAGTCTGATCGAACGCCCGGTCAAGCGCAAGGACGTAACGGTCTATGCCGTTCCCGCCACCCGCATGGCTTCCGACAACGGAATGCCGACCCTTGCCAACATGATCCTTATGGGTAAGGTGCTTTCGGTCGTCGGTGAATATCCGTCCGATTCGATCGAAGCCGCACTGGGCAAGGTCATTTCGGCACGTCACGCCGACAAACTTGATATCAACCGCCGCGCGTTACAGCTCGGCGCTGAATACTGATTAGGAGGAAAACGGTTATGGAAATCAAAATCACCAAAGCAGAGCAGTTAAAGGCAAAGCCCGATCCCGCTACGCTGGGATTCGGTCAGATTTTCACCGATCATATGTTCATGATGGATTATGACCGTGATTTGGGTTGGCATGATGCCCGCATCGTACCGTTCGGCAACCTTTCGCTGCATCCGGCTTCCACGGCTTTGCACTACGGCTCTGAAATTTTCGAAGGGTTGAAGGCATATCGCCGCGCAGACGGTAAGGTACAGCTTTTCCGCCCGATGGAAAACATCCGCCGTATGAACAATTCGGCCGAGCGTCTGTGCCTGCCGCAGATTCCGGAAGACGTTGCCTTGCAGATTCTTACCGCCTTTGTGGAACTGGAACAGGATTGGACCCCGTCGAACCCGGGTACTTCGCTGTATCTGCGCCCGTTCATGTTCGGTAATGATGAAAGTCTCGGCGTTCATTCGGTCAAGCACGCCACCTATGTGATCATCGCTTCTCCGGTGGGCAGCTATTATAAAGAGGGTATCAACCCCGTTCGTATTATGATCGAGTCGGAGGATGTCCGTGCCGTTCGCGGCGGTACCGGCTATGCCAAGTGCGGCGGTAACTACGCCGCCAGTAACCGTGCCGGCGAAAAGGCCGAACAGCAGGGTTATTCGCAGGTTTTGTGGCTCGACGGTGTAGAACGCAAGTACATCGAAGAAGTCGGTGCCATGAACGTTATGTTCAAAATCAGCGGCAAAATCGTCACCCCGAAGCTGACCGGCTCCATTCTGCCGGGCATCACCCGTAAGTCCTGCATTGAAGTGCTGAAAAACGAAGGATACACCGTTGAAGAACGTCTGCTCTCGGTCGACGAACTCGGTGAAGCGCTCAAAAGCGGTGCTTTGGAAGAGGCCTGGGGCTGCGGTACGGCAGCCGTCGTTTCCCCGATCGGTGAGCTGAACTACCTCGGTGAAAAGTTCATCATCAATAACGGAGAGATCGGCCCGCTCACCCAGCATTTGTATGACACGCTGACCGATATTCAGTGGGGCAGAGTCGAAGATCCGTTCGGCTGGACTGTTCTGATCAAATAAAATCGGCCCGAAGATAAATAATTGACTTAAAAACACCGCTGTACGGCTGTACGGCGGTGTTTTTCTCTGCGTGTAAAAACTTTTTGTAAATTAGCATAAAAACCTTTTCTTTTTGAAAGTTTTATGGTACAATGATAATCGTATAAATGTATATTGGAGGTGTATGCCGTGAAATGCGTAAAATTACTTTGTATAGCGGTCGTTCTGACGATATTGACCACTCTTTGCGGATGTGAGCTTTTCCCGGCGAACACCGATGAAATGCTCAGCCCGCCGGCTTTAACGGGCATTTATGCCCCGATCGAACAGGCACTGAAAGCCGTGGTCAGTAATTATACACTGCGGTATCCTTCGGTGGGGAATAACCGTTCCGCGTTTGCCCTGCGCGATATCGACGGGGACGGAAATACCGAAGCGTTCGCGTTTTACAGTACCGCGGATGACGAAATGCACGTCAACGCCATCGGACTGGACGAGGAACAGAAGTGGATCTCGACCGATGATCAGACCGTGACCGCCGGCGACGTGGAACAGGTCAGCTTTTTTGATCTGGATCACGACGGTGTCTGCGAATTACTGGTCGGCTGGGAAGTTCTGCCGGCTACCGATAAACAACTTTCCGTATACCGTGTTGAAAAGGGAAAACTGGTACAGCAGGCCCTGCTGCCTTATACCGAATATCTGTGCTGTAATCTGGAAAGTGACGATACGGCGGAACTGCTGGTCCAGACGCTGAACACGACCGAAAGCACCAATTCCGCCACGGTCTACCGCATGGCGGATCAAAAAGTAAAACCGGTTTCAAAATGCGACATGGATCACGAAGTCAAAACCGTATCTTCCATTATCAACGCGAAACTGTCCAACGGTAAAACCGCGGTATACGTTGATGAACAGAAGAACGCGGGCGCCGTGACCGAAGTGCTGTTTATGGATCAGGGGAAACTGGTCAATCCGCTGTTGGATTACGCTTCCGGCATCAATACCCAGACCGCCCGGTCGGCTTCTCTGCTGTGTCAGGATTTTGACGGGGACGGTATGCTGGATATTCCGGTGGCGCAGGAAATGCAGTCGGCGGATCCGCAGGACGCGGAAAAGGTCTATTACACCAAGTGGTGTTCTTATTCCGGCGTGGCGCTGGTGCCGACGCAGATCACGCTGATGAACCAGACTGACGGTTATTATCTTTCCATTCCCGAAACGTGGATCGACCGGGTCGTGATCAAACGGGACAGCGATCTGCGATGCCGGCTGTTCAGCGCCTGCGATGAAAAATACCGGGCGACCGAAATGTTGTTTGAACTGTATGCCGTGCCGATCAAAGAATGGGACGCCGACGACCGTCCGGAAGGGTTGGAAGAATACTGCCGCACGGCGGAGTGCGTAATTGCCGGAAAGATTTTCCAATCCAAAAATCCTTTGGCGACCACAGCCGAAAGTTTAAGAAAAATGATCTTCGCGATCGAATGATAAGCGGAATGTCCGTTTGGTAAGGAGGAACCTCTTTGAAACGAATTTTAGTTGTTGAAGATGAAGAAGCCATCCGCGGTTTTGAAGCCATCAATCTGAAACGCGCCGGTTATGACGTGGTCGAAGCCGGTTCGGGGGAAGAAGCGCTGTCGGTCTATGATAACGACGTGCTGGGTTTTGATATCGCCCTGCTGGACGTTATGATGCCGGGCATGGACGGCTTTACCCTTTGTAAGGAACTGCGCCGGCGCAGTGCTTCCATCGGTATTATCATGCTGACGGCAAAGTCGCAGGAAATGGATAAGATCAGCGGATTGATGATCGGCGCGGACGATTATATCACCAAACCGTTCAGCCCGACCGAACTGCTTGCCCGTGTGGATTCGCTTTCCCGCCGCGTGGCGATCCATTCCGAAAAGACGACGGTCGTTTCGGATGAGATCCGTTTGGGCAATTTCGTATTGAATCTGCGCCGCCGCACGTTGGCGAAAAACGGACAGAACGTGGAACTGACACAGGTCGAATTCCAGATGATGGAATACTTTTTCACCTCGCCCGATACCGCCCTCAGCCGGAACGATATCCTGACCAAGGTCTGGGGCGCCGGATATTTCGGCGAAGAAAAGATCGTGGACGTCAATATCCGTCGTCTGCGTATGAAGATCGAGGAAGACCCCTCCCGGCCGCAGCATCTGGTCACGGTTTGGGGCATGGGTTACAAGTGGAACACCGACGGTGAATAAAACATAAAAAACCGGCAGGAAAGGAGGCAGCGTTCGGTGAATTTTGAAATTAAATTTAAGAGTATCGCGACCCGCTGGTTTTTCAGCATTTTTCTGATCGTTGCCATTGCCATGCTGGTTTTTTCGGTTTCGTTTTCGGCGATTTACAGTTCTTTGCACATTGAACGTATCGAGACCCTCGCGCGGGAGTATACCCGCGATTTTGAAGCGCTGGAATCCTGCGACCGCTACAATTTCCTGAATACCGCGGTCGTGATGAGCGAACAGTTTGAGCATAAAGACCGCCTGGAAGTCCAGATTCTGGATTCAAGCGGCCGCATGGTCGTTTCAACGACCGGCTTTGAACTTTCGGGCGAGGAAATGCCCGACTACGAAAAGGCGCTGACCGCCAAAAATCATAAATCGACCTATAACGGCAAAAATTCCACCGGTGAACAGATCATGGCATCCACCACGGCGATCTATTCGCAGAACGGCGACTACCTCGGCGCGTACCGCTGGATCACCTCCATGAAGGTCGCCAACCGCCATATCACGATGGTAATTCTGCTGATGATGATCCTGTTTTTCGGTATTCTTGCCATTGCCGCCATTTCGGGCGTGTTCTTTATCAAATCCATCGTCCGCCCGATCCGGGACGTCAGCAACACCGCCCGGAAAATCGCCGCGGGTGATTTCAATTCACAGATCGAGATCAAAAAGAACGATGAGATCGGCGAACTGTGTGATACCATCAACTTCATGGCGTCGGAACTGGCTTCGGCGGATGCCATGAAAAACGATTTTATCTCTTCGGTTTCCCACGAATTGCGGACGCCGCTGACCGCCATCCGCGGTTGGGGCGAAACGGCGAAAATGTCGGTCGGGTTTGATGATGAACTGGTCAACCGCGGGTTGGACGTGGTGCTTTCCGAAACCGAACGACTTTCCGGCCTGGTGGAGGATCTGCTGGACTTTTCACGAATGCAGAACGGCAAACTGACCGTAAACGCCCCCCAACCGATCGATATTTCCGAACTGCTGCTTTCGGCGGCCGGAATGTATACCGAACTGGCACGTCAGCAGGGGATCGAGGTGTCCTACACAGCGCCGGCTGAACCGTCGGTCGTCATGGGTGACCGTGACCGGCTGAAACAGGTGTTTATCAATATCATCGATAACGCCGTCAAGTATTCCGAGAAGGGCGGTCTGGTACTGGTGGTACAGTCCCGTGAGGAGGGCTGTGTCCGTATTCAGATCAAGGATACCGGGGTCGGTATCCCGGCGCAGGATATCGACCGCGTCAAGGAAAAATTCTTCAAATCCAATAAAACCGTTCGCGGCAGCGGCATCGGTCTTGCCGTCGCGGACGAGATCATAAAACAACACCAGGGTCTTTTGTTTATCGAAAGCACGGAAGGGGTCGGAACGACCGTTACGATCGTTCTGCCGCTCTATATCGAGGAGGAGCATCCGGAACAGGCGGTCGAACAACTGCCGTCCGAAGAATCCGCCGGGGAAACGGTTTTACAGCCGCTGCCCGAAACAAAGGAAACCGAAGAATCAAAGGAGAATCAGAATGGGTAAATATACAGCAATCGGCGGTCAGGCGCTGATCGAAGGCATTATGATGAAAAGTCCGGAAAAAACGGCACTTGCCGTGCGGAAGGCCGATCAGACGATCGACGTTTCCTATCTGGACGAGGATAAAAAGAATGCCGTCATTTCGAAAATACCGGTCATCCGCGGGGTCGTCACCTTTGTCAAGTCGATGATCCAGGGATATAAGGCCATGATGCTGTCGGCGGAAATATCGGGTTTCACCGATCTGGACGAAGACGGCGACCAACCCAAGACGGAACAGCAGGAAAAGAAGCAGAACGCGATCCTCAGCGCCGTCATGGTCATCGGTACCGTATTGGGTGTCATACTGGCGGTCGCACTGTTCATGTACCTGCCGCGCCTGGCGGTGGGCGGTCTGCAAAAACTGTTCCACACCTCCTTTTCGCGGTTACTTCGTTCCTGCCTGGAACAGCTGATCAAACTCATCGTTTTTGTCGCGTACGTCTGGGCGGTTTCGCTGATGAAAGATATCAAACGGGTGTTCATGTACCACGGTGCGGAACACAAAACCATTTTCTGCTATGAAAAGGGTCTGCCGCTGACGGTGGAAAACGTCCGTGTTCAGCGCCGTTTCCATCCCCGCTGCGGCACCTCGTTCCTGATTTTGATGATCCTGATCAGCGTGATCTTTTCCACCGTGATCCAGTTGATCTTCCGGGATGTGTATAACAACGCGCTGGTGTGGACGCTGGTAAAACTTTTAATGATCCCGCTCATCTGCGGCGCCGGTTATGAACTGCTGCGGGTCTGCGGTAAATACGATAATCTGTTTACACGCATTGTTTCGGCACCCGGTATGTGGTTACAGCGCTTGACCACCAAAGAGCCGGAAGACGATATGATCGAGATCGCGATCGCCGCTTTGCGCGCGTGCGAACCCGAAAATCCGGACGTTGACCGTTCGATCGATGCCGAAACGGAAAACGCGGAAGAATCCCCGGAAGATATTGTGAACGCGATCATGAAAGACGTGCTGGACGCTCCGGAAGAGGTTGACGAATGACTGTTTTTGAGGCCTATAACGATTGCAAGAAAAAATTACAGTCCGCCGGTGTGGAGGATTACGGATTTGAAGCGCGCGCATTGCTGCGCCGGGCGACCGGTTATACCAATACGCAGATCATGTCGAAGTATAACCAACAGCTGAACACTTTTCAGCAGAACAATCTGATCGCCATGATCCATCAGCGCGAGGTACGCTATCCGCTGCAATACATTTTCGGGGAATGGGAATTTTACGGTTTTCCGTTCCGGGTCGGACCGGGCGTGCTGATCCCGCGGGCGGATACCGAAACCGCCGTTGAGCAGGCGCTGGCGCTGCTGGAAAAGGCGGCACGGGATTTGCTGGAAAAGTATGCTGCCAAAGGTGCGCGGAAGACCATCCGCGCCATGGTAGTGGGCGTACCAAATGTGGGGAAAAGCACGTTTGTGAACTGCCTGCATGGGAAGACGGGTGCCAAGACCGGCGACCGCCCCGGCGGGACCCGGACCAATCAGTGGGTCAAAATCAAACCGTTCCTGGAGC
>JAZUFP010000345.1:0-2932 GCA_045640765.1 Acutalibacteraceae bacterium | reverse complement strand
CAGAGCGTTGCTATGGTGTTGTTGCAAATGAAGATTTTATTCTTGTGTGTGAGTATGGGTGTAATGGTGCTGACCCAGAAATCGTGATGTATAAACACAGATAAATCCCAGTTCGTCGGGGTGATAGATTTCCACATACTGTGGGGGTAGATTTGTTCCCGTGTTGTGTGGACATTCACAGCATCGTCTCGCCCCACGTTGAGAGCGTGGTTCTACTGACTAAGGCACATAACTAATCATTATGGATATTGGAAACGCTAAGGAGTATTAAATATGAAAAAAATGGCGCTTGTTTTATGCGTGGTATTATCTTTGACGCAAATTGTGTTTTTTGCGGGTTGTAAGAAGAGTGACGGTAATGCCGGTTCTTCTGGAAAAGCAACCGATAACGACGTAAACGAGGCGGAAACCGTGAATCAGGATGATACAAATACAGGGAAGAAAACATATACGAGTGTAAACGGCATACAGGATATGATCGATTCGGGAAAAGTCGAAGGAGATTTTTATCTGTTCTTTACGGATCCGCATATTGGTCCGGTGACGGAAGACGGGGAAATAGCCCCGATACACTGGGAAGGATTGAGCGATTTCGGAAATCTGTATGAGATGTCACGCGCATCTTTTGCGATTTGCGGCGGCGACTGGTTGAATGACACAAACAACAAGAAAGGCGCCATGAATCTTCTGTCCGAAGTTCGGACTAATATGACAAAGATATTCGGAAAAAACAGTTATCTTGTTGTAGGCAACCATGATTATAACTATCAGTACAGAACCGGAGACGGCGTGATCGGCGCCAGCAAATATAAATTGACCCCTTCTGAAATAGCGAAGGCGTGGAACATGGAAAACGGGAAGCCGTATTATAGCTTTAATTCAAACGCAAGCCGTTATTATGTTTTTGACAGCGGAATCGAGTGGGGTCACGACACCTGTGACGATTATGACAACGAACAGTTGAAATGGTATATTCAATCTCTGGATGCGAATGATGATGCACATATAGTTTTGGTGACGCACGGTATATTACCTGTTTCTACAGAAGCCGCAAGAATTGCGGCGGCATACGACGCCGGAGAAACATACGAATTTGACGGAAAGGTATATGATTTCAGCAAAAAAACAGGTATGGTGGAATATATGATCGCGGGTCATGAACATGGCGATAGGATCGGTGAACTGTCCGGTATTCCGTATGTGTTGACGACTGCCTATAATCTCTATGCAAATACCGTTGATTTCGTTTTTGCGGATTATACCGACAGACAGCTTTATCTCATCCGGGTCGGCGACGGTGAATCAAGAACGATTGATCTTATTGCGAAAAAATAAGGGGTAATAAAATGGAAAACGTACAGCCGAAGAAAAAGCGGAACGGTGAACTGGATTTCTGGAAATTTATCGCGGCGCTTTTTGTGGCATTATATCATTCGCACAGTATTTTCGATCGGGAGGTATTCCCGAAGCACGGGGCGCTTGCGGTGGAGTTTTTCTTCATCGTAACGGGCTATCTGTTCGCGGCTTCGGTTTACCGTGATAAACGTCCTTACGACAGGAATACCATCGGTACCGAAACGCTTCACTTTATGACCCATAAGATCAAGGGCTTTTTAGGCGTATGGATCTACGGCTACGCTTTGTCCCTGCTGGTAACGGTCATTGGGGACCCGGCGTTCTGGAAGGCCGGTGAATTTGCGACCCTGTCAAAAGTCGTCTGTGATTTTCTTTTACTGAAAGCGTACGGATTCGGCATTCAGAACGTTCTCAGCGCGTCGTGGTATCTGTCTTCCATGTTGTTTGCGCTGTTTGTGCTTTATCCGCTGTTCCGGAAAAATAAAGAGGTATTCAGTAAAATTCTTTCACCGCTGATCGGTTTGGTGACTTTGGGTATTATTTTCCGCGCGACCGGCTCGCTGTTCGGTTCGATCGATACCCAACTTGTCGGCAAGGGTACGATGCGCGCTTTTGCCGGAATCTGCCTCGGCGTGTTTGCCTACGTGCTGGCGGAAGCTCTTTCACAAAAGGAAAATACAAAGGTCAGAAGTCTGCTGTATTCGGTCGTGGACGTCGGTGCGATCGTCGGCGCGTTCTTTATGATCTTCTTTATGAACAGCGCGGCACAACCGCTGTTGATTCTGCTGTTTTTCGTATTCGTTGTCATTTCCGGCAGTCGTCAGGCGGCGGTCACCGACCTGTACTGTAATCGTGCCTCGGCGTTTTTGGGCAAATTCAGTCTGTCAATTTATTTGACCCACTGTGCGGTGCGTTCCGCCATGATTTTCGCGCAAAAACGTTTCCCGGAATTCGATAAACTCTGTCATACATACACCGCGAAAAATCTGGCGATCGTTTTTGGCATTTATCTGGCCGCAACGTTTATTCTGGCGCTGTTCGGTCAGTGGCTGACCGATAAGATCAGCGCATCCCTGAAAGCGAAAAAAGCGCCTGACCGGGTATCTTGAAATAAGGGAAGAAAATGCAGCGTTATTTTGAAATCAATCGCGGCGGCTATAACGTCCGATGTAAACTGTATTATAATAAATCGTTGCCGATGAAAAAAGCCGTGATTTACTGTCACGGCTTTGCGGGGCATAAGGATAACCGGTCGGCGGAAAAGTTCGCCGATCGGCTTTTGTCAAAATATAAGGGCGTTTTTCTGGTGACTTTTGATTTCCCGTGCCACGGGGATGACGTTCGGAAAAAACTGTTTCTGGCGGATTGCGAAACCTATCTGGATTTAGTGATTTCCTACGTCAAAGAGGAATATTCCCCGGAAGCGATCTATGCCTACGCCACCAGTTTCGGCGGTTATCTGACGTTGAAATATTTGTCCGATCGCGGCAATCCGTTTTGCAAAATCGCTTTGCGGTGTCCGGCGGTCGATATGTACGAACATTTCACCAAAACCGTCATGTCGGCGGAAACGTTT
>JAZUFP010000344.1:0-5023 GCA_045640765.1 Acutalibacteraceae bacterium | reverse complement strand
CGACGGTTACATCGCGAAACCGTATCGCCCGGACGGTAAGGCGGACAGTATTTTCGACAATCGTTATTCTGCCGACGAAAGGGCCGTTCTGTTTTATTTCGGCAGGATTCAGCCGTCGTTCCCGACGCCTTTCAAAAAAGGCGATATCCTGATCAATACCGCTCGCTTTCTGCCGGATTCTTATTATGCCGGCGGCGCGTTTGTGCTGAAAAAAATCGGAAACGCATACGACCCTGCGAACGATATCGAGAATCAGTACGGCGATATCGGAACGGTGGCGTGGGGATATTTTCAGAGTGCGGACGGAACCGTATATTATAACAATATTGTTGACTATATGGATTTTGAGTATTACCGCGGTGATTTCGGCGGCAAAAGGCAGATTTTAAAAACACTCAGTAATTATCTCACCGGAAAAATCGATCTTTGCCTTTTCGCAAACGCCTACTATATTCTTTTATCCAAAGAAACCGCCGAGGACAAAATTCCGCCGGATTATACCAAAGAAGCGCTGACGTTGGCGGGCATCGGGAAATGATATTCAAAGAATACGTTTTTCGGCGATCGAAAAATAGGATCCGATGCAAACTGAAAAAGTTTTGCCATACGTAGGGAAACAGGCCGGGAGAATCCACCGAACCGGCGGCGTTTATTCCAAAATTCCCCGAACAAATCATTGACATTCTCTTTGCCCGAACCTATAATTATTAGCAGTATCCAAAACAGGTCGGGGGCATTTTGCTGTATGAATGAAAAAACCGCATTGAAACAAAACCGTTTTTTGATTTTCGGGATATGCTTTTTGGCGTATACCTCTATTTATATTGCCCGTCTGAATTTAACGGCGGCGGCACCGGCGTTAAAAGAACTGTCGGTGTTAAGCGCTTCCCAGATCGGGTTGCTCGGGAGCGCATTTTCGACCGTCTACGCGATCGGCCGTTTGCTGAACGGACAGATTGGGGACCGGCGGCCGCCGTGGGTCATGATCTGTGTCGGGTTGCTTTTGGCCGGTGTTGCCAATCTGGGATTCAGTCTGTTTCCGCCCTTTATCGGCATATTCCTGCTGTGGGGGATCAACGCTTACGCGCAGTCCATGCTGTGGAGTTCGATCCTTTGTGTGATCGCGGCAATATACGACGGAAAACAAGCCGGGAAAATGACTTCGTATATGGTCACGTCGGTGGCGGTCGGTAATATTATCGGTATCGTTCTCAATACGTGGCTGGTCACCCGGTTCGGAACGGCGTACGCGTTTGTCGTGCCCGGATTTTTGACCTTGATTTTTGCTTTTTTAACACTGCTGACAATCAAAAAAGTGCCGTTTGTCCCGGCGCCGGCAAAAGAACATATTTCTCTGCCGAAACTGTTTTGTGACCGACGGGTCGCGGCAAGCATTTTCCCGACGGTGATGCACGGGGTCATGAAAGACAATATCAGTCTTTGGATGACCGTTTTCGTGGTGGATCGCTTTCAGGTCGATTTAAGCAGATCCGCGATGTTTGTCCTGTTCATTCCGCTGATCGGGTTTGTGGGCAGGATCGTTTATCCGTTTGTTTACCGCCTGTTTCGCTATAACGAACACCGGGTATCGATGTTTTCGTTCGGCTTGTGCGCGGTCTCCGCTTTTGTCATTATTATACCGACCGTGACGGTTGTCGTCGCTACGGTTTTGTTAAGCGTTATTTATGCCGCGGTGTCCATGATCAACACTTCGTTCCTTTCCATTTTCCCGATGAATTACAAGGAGAGCGGCAATGTGTCGTCGATCAGCGGCATGATGGATTTTTTCACCTATTTGGGCGCCGGTGTCAGCGGATTTATCTACGGGATCGTCATCGAAAAATTCGGTTATGTACCCATGTTTGTTTCATGGGGGATCATTTCGGTATTGTCCATCGGCGTGTTCCTGGTCTTTTTTGAACGAAAAAAATCGCGCGCCTGATATATGCGGTCTGTATGTATGCCATATAAAAAATTAAACGAATACCAATAGACGAATAATTGCAAAAATTATGATTTGATTTTATAGAAATAAGGGGAAAAGAAGGAGATATGAACTTATGCAAAAAGTATTGGATTTTTTAAAAGCGGCGGGAACCTATTATCTTGCAACCGCGGACGGGGACCAACCGAGGGTGCGGCCGTTCGGTACGGCGCATATTTTTGAAGGAAAGTTATATATTCAAACCGGAAAAGTGAAACCCACCTCAAAACAAATAGCGGCGAATCCGAAGGTTGAACTTTGTGCTTTCAAAGACGGTACGTGGCTCCGTTTATCAGGTGAATTGGTTGAGGATGACCGCGCGGAAGCACGGAAGTCTATGCTTGACGCTTACCCCGAATTGCGTTCAATGTATGATGAAAACGACGGCAATACGCAGGTTCTTTATTTCAAAAACGCGGTCGCAACATTTTCGTCATTTACGGCGGCATCCGAAACGATCACCTTTTAATTGAATGGTTGTACATTACTGTGCAGTCTGCGGCAATAATTTTCGGAACGGTGGAACAGCATGATAAATGAAGCGGCGCTTTTAAGCAAAACCGAGCGTATATTGAAGAATAATGTTTATCCGAAGGATCCCAAATACCCGTGGTATCCATATCGAATGGTATGCCCGGACCGCGGCTTTTTCCCCGGGGTCTGGAATTGGGATTCCGCATTCCACGCCGTCGGTTTTTTGGATATCGACGAAGAAATCGCCAAAGAACAGATTTTGGGATTCACTTCTTTCCAACGGGAAGAGGACGGCATTTTTCCGGATCTCATTTCTTACAGCGACGGGTTGGAAAATACCGTTTCAGAACAGTATCCGGATCATTTTATTGAATTCCATTATACCAAACCGCCCGTTATGGCCGATGCCGCCTGGCAGGTTTATGATAAAACGAAAGATATCGATTTTTTGAAAACGGTTTATCCGCGACTGGTAAAAAACGAAGCGTTTTGGGTGAACAAAAGATTTAAAGACGGGCTTTTCCATTATGATGCCGAAGATTGTGACGGCGAGCAAATGCGCAGGATCTGGGTCGGCTATGAAAGCGGAATGGACAATTCTCCGCGGTGGGATGACGCGCATTATGATTATTTTGCTATTGATCTGAACTGTTATATGGTGACGATGTACCGGGCACTCGTCAATATGGCAAAGGTCCTGGGCGAAGACCCGGACGGCTTTTCCGAAAAGGAAAGGGCTTTGACTGAAAATATCAACGGTCGTCTGTGGGACGGTCAACGGGGAATATATTGCGATTATAATTATCGCAGGAAAACTTTTGCCGATGCGCTGACGCCCGTGTGCTTTTTGCCGCTGTATATTGGCATCGCGCCGAAAGAGCGGGCGGCAAGTTGCCTTGAAATCGCCCGGGATCAATTTTTCCCCGGTATGCCGTCGGTCGCTTACGGTCACAAAAGTTATTCTTTGGATTACTGGCGCGGTCCCTGCTGGCTGAATATTGCCTACTTTGCCGCGAAGGGCTTAAAAAATTACGGTTTTGACGCAACCGCCGACGAAATAAAAGAAACCATATTGAAATGGGTAGAAAATGACGGCGATTACGTGCACGAAAATTACGATGCGAAAACAGGTGCAGGTCTTTGTCAGAAAAACTTTTCGTGGAGCTGTGTTTTTGTCCGGAAGTTTATTCTGGACTGGTAACTGTCCGCGGCCATATAACGAAAAAGAAAACCGTTTGATATAATGCGCCACTTTACAGCGAGGTGGCGCATTTTTATATTGACAAGATATTTTGTTGATGTTATCATGAAATGCGAAAGATCAAAGGAAGGTTTTATTATGGAAGGATACCCGATGATGAAAATCTATGAAAATCCGCAAAAGACAAGTGAAAATCGTGAAAAATCGACCGCTTACTATCTGCCGAAAGGGGTTTCGCAGATTTATTCCCTGAACGGTAAATGGGATTTCCGCTTTTTCAAAAAGGAACTCGATATTCCGGAAAAAATCGGGGAATGGGACAGTATCGATGTCCCGTCTTGCTGGCAGTTAAAAGGATATGAAAACCCGAACTATACCAACAGCAATTACCCCTATCCCTGCGACCCTCCGTTTGTTCCGGATGATAACCCGTGTGGGATTTATCGCCGGGAAATAACGGTAGATCAAAAATGGGGAAAGTTTTATCTTGTTTTTGAAGGGGTATCTTCCTGTGCCTTTTTGACGGTCAATAACAGGGAAGTGGGCTTCACCCAGGGCAGTCATCTCCGGGCGGAATTTGATATTACCGATTACGTGAACGTCGGTGAAAATGAAATTGTCGTCAAGGTGATGAAGTGGTGCTGCGGAAGTTATCTGGAAGACCAGGATATGTTCCGCCACAACGGCATTTTCCGTGACGTTTATTTGATGCAGCGGCCAAACGGTCACATTACCGACGTTGAAATGATCCCGAATGCCAAAGAAATCAAGATCGGTATCGACGGTACGGCAAGTGTTAAAATTCTCGAAAAAGACCGGGTACTGTTTGACGGCGAAATGGAAAACGAATTGTCTTTCGCGCCGGAAAATCCGATCCTCTGGAACGCCGAAAAGCCGTTTTTGTATACCGTCATATTGGAACGAAACGGCGAAATCATCGAACTGAAAGCGGGAATGCGGGATATTGCCGTTTCTTCGGAATATGAGTTGCTGATCAACGGCACGCCGGTCAAATTGCACGGGGTGAATCATCACGATACCAATAAATTTAACGGTTGGTGTCAGACCGAAGAGGAAATTCTCGGCGACTTGAAATTGATGAAGGAACTGAACATAAACTGTATCAGAACTTCGCATTATCCGCCGACCCCGAGATTTATTCAGTTGTGCGATGAATTAGGTTTTTATGTTGTTTGCGAAACCGATATTGAAACGCACGGATTTTCTCAAAGAAATCCGGGCGGCAACGGCTACGATGTTTCAAGCAACGACTGGCCGGGTGTAAACCGCCTGTGGGAAAAAGAACATATCGAGCGGATGAGCAGAATGGTTGAAACCTTCAAAAACCATGTCTGTATTATTAT
>JAZUFP010000343.1:0-2038 GCA_045640765.1 Acutalibacteraceae bacterium | reverse complement strand
ATGCCGACGCGCCGCTTGATCTCAATTTCCGTTTTTTCATCAGCCGTATCCATTCCGTCGACCAGAACACGCCCTGTATTCGGTTTGTTCAGCCCGTTCAACAGTTTTGCCAGCGTTGACTTCCCGGAACCGTTATGCCCTAAAATCACTGTGAAACTGCCGCGTTCAATATCCAACGAAAGATTTTTGATAACCGACTTCTGATGTTCACCGTCATTATATTCAAATGAAATATTCTGTACTTCAATGATCTTATCCATATCAATCTTTCTTCCAAACCGTAGTGTTTCCACATGGCAATACAATGTTCCGATCGCTGACCGGCAAGCCGATTTCATCCGTTGTTACACTGCCACCGCGATTTTTTACCACGATTTCACGCACCATATAATTCAGTATGGTCGGTGAAAGTCCTGCGGTATAGGTATTCAGTAGGAAAAACAGCGGATCGTCACTTAACAGTTTACCGGTTTCAGTCAACAGTTCGGATAATTGCTGCTCCAATTTCCATACTTCACCGCCCGGTCCTCTTCCATAAGACGGCGGATCCATGATAATGGCATCATAGTGGTTGCCGCGGCGGATCTCCCGCTTAACGAATTTCAGGCAGTCATCGACAAGCCACCGCACCGGTCGGTCCGCAACACCGCTTGCGACAGCGTTTTCTTTCGCCCATTGCACCATGCCTTTGGAAGCGTCAACGTGAGTAACGGAAGCGCCGGCTTTCAAAGCCGAAACGGTTGCCGCGCCGGTATACCCCAAAAGATTTAATACACTGATCGGTCGGTCAGCCCGGCGTATCAGATCCGCGGCAAGCGACCAGTTGACCGCCTGTTCCGGAAACAGACCGGTATGCTTAAAGCCCATCGGTTTCAAACGAAAAGATAAGTCGCCGAAATGCACTGCCCAGACGTCCGGAACATATTGTAACTGTTCCCAATAACCGCCGCCGCTGTTGGAACGGTGGTAAACAGCGTGCGCCGCCTGCCAGCGCACGTCCTTACGCGCGCCGGACCAAATGACCTGCGGATCGGGACGTATCAGCAAATATTCGCCCCAGCGTTCCAAACGCTCGCCGTCGGTTGCATCGATCAATTCATAATCCGGAAAATCAGTAACCGCACGCATTCGTCTTCCTCCTGAAAATCAATCAAATAAAGTGGGTTGAGTGGGATTCGTTTTTTCGCCCAAATGCTCATACGCCAACTGGGTCACACAGCGACCGCGCGGCGTACGCGCCAGAAAACCGATCTGCATCAGATACGGTTCATAAACATCTTCAATGGTAACGGCTTCCTCACCGACAGCCGCGGCAAGCGTTTCCAGTCCGACCGGACCGCCGCCGTAGGTATGAATGATGGTAGACAACATCTTGCGGTCAAAATCATCCAGACCCAATTCATCGATCTCAAAACGCGCCAATGCCTTTTGAGCAACTTCCAACGTAATGACACCGTCAAATTCGACCTGTGCAATATCGCGCACACGTTTCAGTAAACGGTTGGCAATACGCGGCGTTCCGCGCGAGCGTGACGCGATTTCCAAAGCGCCTTCTTCATCAATTTCGATTTGAAGAATTCCGGCCGATCGCATAATGATGCGTCCGAGTTCTTCCGGCGTATACAATTCAAGCCGCAAAAGCACGCCAAAACGGTCACGCAAAGGTGCCGTCAGCTGACCTGAACGGGTCGTCGCGCCGACCAGGGTGAAATGCGGCACGTCCAAACGGATTGAACGCGCGGAAGGACCTTTTCCGAGAATGATATCCAAAGAAAAATCTTCCATTGCAGGATATAAGATTTCTTCGATATTTCTTGAAAGACGGTGTATTTCATCAATGAACAGAACGTCGCCCTCATTCAAAGAGGTCAAAATCGCTACCAGGTCACCCTGTTTTTCGATTGCCGGACCCGACGTAACACGCAAATTAACGCCCATTTCATGTGCGATGATTCCGGAAAGCGTCGTTTTCCCCAATCCGGGAGGCCCGTACAAAAGCACATGATCCAGCGATTCGTGCCGTTGCAGTGCTGCTTTG
>JAZUFP010000342.1:0-1547 GCA_045640765.1 Acutalibacteraceae bacterium | reverse complement strand
AATGCCGCCAAACAATCCTTTACCAGTATTATGATCAGCAATGGTTATTTGTTTGATGAATCGTTGATCCGTCACGCAATTGCCGATTGGCATTTAACAAGAACACAAATTACTCTGGACGGAACCGAAACGGTATATAATCAAACAAAAAATTATATATACCGTGATGAAGAAAGTCCGTTTCGCAGAGTGTTAAGAAATATAGAAACGTTGGCCGATAACGGCGTCTTTGTTCAGATTCGTCTGAATTTGGATCAGCGTAATTTGAACGACCTTTCCGATTTGGTGGAATTGCTTGGAAAACGATTTTCCGCTTGTGCGGACCATATTTCAACCTATGTATGGTTGCTTTACGATAACAGAGGTGCTGTCAAAACCGTTCGCGACGATTTACAGCGCGCCTTTCTTACCGAGCAGTTGATTGCATTGGAAAAACGTATTTTTGAACTCGGAATCGGTGTGAAGGGGACACCGGCAAAGTCGCTGCCGGTCGTTTCCTGCCTTGCCGATAATGATCATAGCACGGTGATTTTACCGGACGGTCATCTGGGCAAGTGTGACCACCATTCGGATGATGAATTCTGGGGCAGTATTGACAGTCCGGAAATCAACACAGCCGTCATTGATTCATGGAAAGAATTGCGTGATGAAAGTCCGCTTTGCAAGGATTGTCCGTTGTACCCGCAATGTCTGAAATTGAAAAAATGCCCTGATGACGGTGCTTATGAGTGCGACGAAACGTTACAGCGTCAGCGTCTGGAAAAAGAATTTCAGAGAATGCGGAATGCGTATGACAGATTTCTGATTAAATCAAATGTTGGTGATTAAGTATGAACATAAGGATCGCGGATTTTTACGTTGAATTTACCGGTATGCAATATCCGTATTTGGAAATGTTTTGCAAAGGTTATTTGACCGATCAAAACGCCGTTGACGTGTCACTTACCGTGACAGAGGAGGATATTCACGCAGAACAGAAACGCGATTCGACCGTCATCAACCGCCCGATGATTGAAACGACCGTTGCCTACCGAAAACTGGCAGAATGGTTGCCGATCCGGAATGCCATGGTTATGCACGGAACACTGATCGATGCGGACGGCGCCGGCGTTCTTTTCACTGCGCTTTCCGGGACCGGAAAAACCACACACATGATGCTGTGGCAAAAACTGCTGGGCGATCGAATGACGGTTGTTAACGGCGATAAGCCCATTCTGCGCTTTCTGCCGGATGGGGTGTTCGGTTACGGAACCCCTTGGAACGGTAAGGAAAAACTGGGCTGCAATATGCGCACGTCGATGAAACATATTTGTTTTATTGAGCGCTCCGAAACCAATTTTGTCGAGCCTCTCGCAAAATCCGACGCAATAAGCCGTATCATGCAGCAGGCATATATGCCGAAAGACCCTGCCTCGGTCGCCGCCACGTTTTCACTGGTTGATCGTTTGATGGACACGTGCGATCTTTGGATCATTCATTGCAATATGGATATTGAAGCCGCGCAGGTTGCCTATCAAACGATATTTGATAATAAAGGAGAAAATTAA
>JAZUFP010000341.1:0-2383 GCA_045640765.1 Acutalibacteraceae bacterium | reverse complement strand
CTTTGCGTTTTTGCCGGCTTTTTCCGGTCGTTTTAATGCCGTTGACAAAACCGATGAAAAATGTTATATTTAATATATAAACGTATGTTTTTACGGAGGTTTTTTCTTTGATCGGAAAAATAAAAAAAGGAATCGCTCTTTTAGTATTTGTCACGGTGCTGATCGGTGTCATTGCCGCCGTTCCGTTTTCGGCAAACGCGGCAGCGGGGGAATTTGATATTACCGTCAGTGATGCGGTCGCCGTTCCGGGCGATACGGTCGTTTTTAACGTGGATATTTCAGACAATCCCGGAATCATGGCGATCACGATCACTTTTCATTACGACCCGCAAGTGTTGAAATATGAAAAGTATATTCCCGGCATTATTCCGATGGATACACTGGCGGATCATGACAGTTACGTCAGCATCGTCTGGTGCGGCAATAAAAACAAAACCAAAAACGGCACGCTGTTCAGTATGCAGTTCACTGTGAAGGAAAACGCCCCTGCCGGCAACTACGATGTTTCGATCAAAAACATTCGGCCGCAAAAGTACGGAAACAGTCTGTCCGGTTGTTTCGCGAATTGGGAACGCTCGGTTTTAAGACCGAATGCCCAAAGCGGAACGCTTACCGTCAAACACGTGGGGGACAACTGTGACCACCGTTTTTCGGAATGGAACACCACGGCGGAACCCGGTTGCACCGAAAGCGGCGCACAGACCCGCTCGTGTGAGATCTGCGGCCATACCGAATCCCGTTCGGTCGATCCGATCGGGCACGGATACGCCGTCGATTATACGGTCGACCGTGCCGCCACGCAGGCGGTCGTCGGCATCATGTCCCGTCACTGTGTCCGCTGTAACGCCTTGACCGACAAGGTCTATTTCACTCCGTCCGAAGCCAAAGCGGTCGGCTTTGAGAATACGGTCGGTGTGATTGTGAATTTCGGAAAATGGCAACAGTATGAAGCCGGTTCTTCGGAAAATACTTCTTCGCAGACTTCCGGAAATCCGTCTGCCCCGGAAAAGAAAGACAGCCAGGGCGGCGTGACCGATAATATCGAGAAAAACACCACGCAAACCGCGGATGCTCTGATCGAACAGTATCACACGAAGAATAACACATCGTCCAAAAATCCGCCGCCGAAAGATCCGCCGGCAAAAAACAATGAAAGTAAGACCGACAAACCGGCAAAGAAAGAGGTTACTTCCAAGCCGACGAAGGTTACGGACGGTACTTCCGGAAAAACATCTTCCGATGACCGACCGGATGTCGAAAGCAACAAAAATCGCGAAGAACAGCCCGATGATGAAAAACCGATCGAAAGCGGCGAAAAAACGGGTCAAAAAGATCAAAAAGATCAAAAGGATCAACCTGCCGATCGGCAGATCACCGTTACCGAAACGGTCGGCTTTTGGGAGTTCCTGTTCGGAAGAGGCGAATCGGTCGGCTTGTGGCGCGCGCTGATCAACGCGATTCCAAAACATTTTAATTACTGGTGGCTATTATTATTTGGATTATAAAAGATTAGGAGTGACGGTCATGAGAAAAAGATTTGCGGCGTTTTTGTTAGTCATCTGTGTGGTATTCAGCGGCTTTTCCGCCGCGGCGGAATCGGTACAGTCATTGCAGAACGGAACGCTTGAAATGCCGAACAGTCCGGCTTTTCGAAGCGTGCCGGAAACTCCGACGGCGCTGGCCGTTTCGCAGACGGTGTATGACGTCATGCTGGACGCCGTGCTGAATCATCGGTCATCCGTTTCCGTTTCAAGTTTCAATATCTCGACTGCCGATGCGCAGACGATTTATTACAATTTCTTATATAACAATCCCGAAACGTTTGTGGTAAAAGGCGGTGGTATTACCCAATCCGGCGGAAAAGTTACGTCTTTTTCGTTTACTTATCACGAAACCGCGGCGGTCGCTTCGCAGAAACTGGCACGGTATTACGAAGAACTGGACAAACTGCTGGCGCAGGTCCCAGCGGGGCTGTCGGATCTGGAAAAGGTGCTTTTCGTGCACGATTATCTGGCGGCGCACTATCAGTATGATCTGACTTACAGCATCTATGACGCCTATACCTTCCTGACTACCGGCACCGGCGTGTGTGAATCTTACGGCAAAACGTTTTACGCCATGATGAAACGCCTCGGCATTGAAGTTTATCAGGTAATCAGCTATAATGCCAACCACCTCTGGAATATCGTTAAAATCGGCGGTTTATATTATCATATCGACGTAACTTTTGACGATCCGATTCCCGACCGTATGGGGCAGGCAAGGCATAATTACTTTTTGTTGAGTACCGGCAAAATGCTGGAACTGGAAAGTGAACGCGCCGATTGGCAGGTCTACGGTGAAATGCCGACCTGTAATTCCACCCTTTATGAATCGGGCTACG
>JAZUFP010000340.1:0-2203 GCA_045640765.1 Acutalibacteraceae bacterium | reverse complement strand
TTTGTTCAATTTCAGCGAAGCGTTCTTGACCAACTTGCCGTCAGCATACAAACGAACGGTCACTTCGGTCGGACGAATGCCGTCTTTATTGTCCTGGTCATCCCAGACCTTTGTGACGGAAACCGCGACTTTTTCGTTTTCGTGCGTGTTGGTGACGTCAAATCCGTTGACCGCAGCGGTGTAACCTTTGACCGCTTCTTCGGCGATCACGTATTTGATCTCTGTTCCGTTGTTTTCGTATTTATCCAGACCGGTGAAGTTCCAAGCCCAATTATCTTTGGCGGTAACGGTCTTGGTCTGGATAATAGCGCCGTCTTTCAGCAGGTTGATGGTAATGCTCTGCGGACGTTTTCCGTCGTTATTATTGCCATCGTTCCAGGTCTTACTGCCCGCGATAGCGGTCTTTTCGGTTTCGTGGGTATTTGTGATGTTGAAACCGTTGGCGGTGTCGCCCGAAATGACTGAAGTGTAACCTTCGGTGACAATTTCGTTAATGGTATAAGCGATCTTGTTTCCGCTGTTGTAAGCATACAGATCGGTGAACGAACCGGTCCACCGGTTGTCCGCGTTCAGAACCAGCGTCTTTCCGGTATCGTTACCGTCGGCAAACAACTGAACGGTGATTTCCTTCGGACGGATACCGTCCTGATCGTCGTTATCGTTCCAGGTCTTGGTAACCGTTACACTGGTTTTTTCGGGGGTGTAACTGTTGATGACGTTATTGTTCTCACCGTATTCGGTGGAGTAGTTTTCAACAGCCGTTTCGGTAATGGAGTAGACGATTTCGGTGCCGTGGTTTTCGTACTTGTCCAAACCGGTGAAATCCCATGCCCAATTATCATCCGCGGTAACGGTCTTGGATTCAATGATCTGACCGTTTTTCAGCAGGTTGATGACAATGCTTGCCGGACGTTTGCCGTCGTTGTTGTTTTCATCGTTCCATGTCTTGCTGCCGGCAACGTGAGTTGTGGCGGTTTCATAGGTGTTGATGATATTGAAGCCGGTTTCGGCATCGCCGGCGATGACCGGTGCGTTATACCCGTTGACCGCGACTTCTTCGACAGTGTAAACGATCTTTACACCGGCTTTGTAAACGTACAGATTCTTGAACGAATCGGTCCACTGGTTGCCTTCGTTCAGGACCAGCGTTTTGCCGGTGTCCTCGCCGTTTGCCAGCAACTTCACGGTGACACTTTCCGGACGGGCACCGTCCTGGTCATTCTTATCGTCCCAGGTCTTGGAAACGGAAACGCTGGTCTTCTGCGGCGTGTAAGCATTTTTGACGTTATAGGAATTGGCTTCATACGTGGTCGTGTAATCCTTTACGGCGACTTCGGTGACGCTGTAAGTGATCAAATTGCCGTGATTTTCGTATTTGTCCAATCCGTTGAAAGTCCATGCCCATCCGTCGTTTGCGGTGACGGTCTTTGAAGTCAGGATCTGACCGTTTTTCAGCAGGTTGATGGTAATGGATGCCGGACGTACGCCGTCGTTATTATCTTCATCATCCCATGTCTTCTTACCGGAAACGCTGGTGGTTTCGGGGGTATGAATGTTTTTGATGATAAAGCCGGTTTCGGCATCGCCGGTGATAACGGGAGTCTTATAATTGCTGACCGTAGCTTCCGCGACGGTATACTTGATCGGTTTGCCGGCTTTGAAAACGTACAGATTCTTGAATGAATCGGTCCACTTGTTGTTTTCGTTCAGGATCAGCGTTTTGCCGGTGTCTTTGCCGTCCGCTATCAGTTTCACGGTGATATTGATCGGGCGCTTGCCGTCCTGATCGTTATTATCGTCCCAAACCTTGGAAACCGTAACGCTGGTCTTTTTCGGCGTATAGACGTTTTTAACGTTGTAGGTGTTGGGCTCGTACGAAGTGGTGTAATCTTTGACAGCGTCTTCGGTCACGCTGTAAACGATTTCGGTTCCGTGATCTCTGTACTTGTCCAGACCGGTGAAGTTCCAGGACCAGTTATCTTTTTCGAAAACTACCGCCTTGCGATAGGGCTGACCGTCTTTCAGCAGGTTGATGGTAATGCTGGTCGGACGCGCACCGTCGTTGTTATCTTCGTCATCCCAGATCTTGCTTCCCGCTACGTTCGTGGTTTCGGGGGTATAGCTGTTCTTGATGCTGAAGCCGTTTTCGGCGTCGCCGGTGATAACGGGTTTGTTATAATCTTTGACCGCGACTTCTTCGACA
>JAZUFP010000339.1:0-11316 GCA_045640765.1 Acutalibacteraceae bacterium | reverse complement strand
CGCCGTAGAAACCCTGGAATTCAAAATCACTGTTAAACAGCAAAGCGCCGTAATAACATTCTTTGCTGACGACATAATAATTATTGTCGGTATCCTTGATCATGGAAACCGGCTGGAACATAAATTCCTCCGGAATGACGTCACTTTCCGGCAGATAGATCTCACGCGTGATATTCCCTTTCATGTCGATCTGAAGGACACGTTCCATTGAAGTATCAAGAATAAATATCGACTTACCGTCAACATAGATCCCTTCAGCCATCATGAAATCGGCATCTACTTTGATTTCACGTTCAAAAGTCAGATCTTCACTTAAAACGAATAACCGTGATTCCTCGCCGCAAAGCACATAAACGTGCCCATCGGCATACTGAATATCAGTCAGACCTTTCAGTTTTTCCTTCATGCCGAGATCGGCACCTGTGACCGTACGTGTGGCAAGATACATATCACGCGAAACGGTAGTGACTAATTTATCATTCACTTCCCAACGGGAGAAGGAGGGTGTTCCGGTCGCGGATACCGTCATGGTAAACAGCATAAGAAATGCCAGTACCAAAACGGTCACACGCAAAATGCGTTTTTTCATCTTGCTCACTTCCTTACTCCTTAATGCCGGAACTGCTCATGGTTTCCATTACGTTACTTTGGGTAAACCAGAAAACCAATATCGGCGGAATCATCATAATCACCGTTGCCGCCATGGCACTGCCCGAACGGACGATACCGCCCGCAGTAATGGAAGACATGACCTGCGGCAAAGTTTTTAATTCCTCACTGAAAATCGTACCACCCGGAATGATCGCCCACATATCTCTGAAAGAAAACAGGAACAACGTCAGCCATGCGGGTTTGACCAGCGGCATAACGATCTGGAAGAAAATGCGGAATACACCGGCACCGTCAATGCGCGCGGCCTCTAAAAACGCGTCCGGAACCGATGAATCAACGTACTGCTTCATCAAGAAGCAACCCATTGCCGACGGGATCGCAGGCAGTATGTATACCCAGTAGGTATCAATAATATTGGTCTTACTGAAAATCAAATACTGCGGGATTGCCAATGTATAGGCGTTGTATAACAGCGCCAGCTGAACGATGGCAAACATCAGATTTTTGCTTTTCAGTGATGATTTTGAAAAGACGAATGCAGCCGCCGATGCCGCGAAAATATGCAGCAGCGTACCCGCAAGCGCAACAAAAACGCTGTTGAAAACATAGCGTGACAGCGGAACACGCAAAGACGCCAACAAACTCGGCAATGCCGTATAGTTCAAGATGGTCGGACGCTGTACAAAGAATTTCGGCGGGAAGATCAGCAGTTCCTCCAACGGCTTGAACGAGGTCATAATACAGTATATAAGCGGCAGGACGGAGAACAGTCCCATCAGCGTCAAAAAGAGAAAGAAGAAGAAATTCCCTGCTTTTGACCGCGTATAGCGCTTGTACTGCGCCGTTTTACTGACTTTCAAATGTTGTTTATTTACGGTTTGTTCTTTCATCTGCTTCCCCCTCACTTTCCAAACAGGTTCAGCAGATTGCCGACAACAACCCGCATAAATGCCATCATGGCGAACAGCAATACGGAAATTGCCGCCGCGTAACCAAATTCGTAGCGAAGCGTACCGACATCTGTCAGATAAGTAACGATCGTATCGACCGAGTTATTGATGGTCGGATAGCCGGCCAGCGCGGTAACCACACTGCCGATCGAGAACGAGGACTGGATCTGCATGACCGCACCGAACAAAAGAATACTCTTCATAGACGGCAGCGTAATATACCACAGTTCCTGCCAGCGGTTGCGGATACCGTCGATCGAACCGGCTTCATACAGATCCGGACTGACATTCTGAATACCGGCAACGTTGGCCAAAAAGGCAACGCCCATGCTCAGCCATAACTGAACGATGAGAATAATGGTCATATTATACGCGGTATCCTTAAACCAAACGATTGGATCGTTAATGAGGCCGAGGTTGATCAGTAAACTGTTGGCGTAACCGTTGCTGTCGCCGCTGAACGCGATCTGCCAAACATAGAAGGCGTTACCGATCAGCGCCGGCGCATAGAACAGAAACGCCAAAAATGTACGCAGATAGGCGTTGAATTCACTGATACACCACGCCAGCACGAACGAAAGAATGAAACCGACAGGCCCGGTAATTACAGCCATTATCAGCGTGTTTTTTAACACAATGGGGAAAATTTTATCACCGGTAAACATCCGCAAATAGTTGGAAAGCCCTGACCAGATCGGCGTGGAAACCATGTCGTAATCAAAGAAGCTTAATACAACCGAAGACAAAACCGGAATGATCGTAAATACGATAAAGAGGATCATAAAAGGAGCCAGCAGACCCAAATACGCTAACTTTTCCCCCATATTCCGGGCAGCCGTTTTACGGAGTTTCGCGGTATTATTCACTTTATCTATCTGCATACTGTTCCAACTTTCTCGCAATCTCCGCGTCTGCTTCCTGTCCCCAGGTGACCAGCTGATCCTTGGGGTTTTCATTTTCATCTGCCGCATTCCAAAAAGCGAAATCGATCGATCGTGACACGTAATAGCTTCCCGGAATTTCCGGTACTTCCACCGTGTTTTCCCACGCGTCAAGCATGGTCTGTTTCATTGAAGGATCCCAGGACATCCGCTTGAATGCTTCAACATTCGCAACGGCAATACGGCCGATCGGTCCCAAAATGGCTTCCAAACTGTTTGAATAGGACAGCTGTGTTTCCGCAGAAGTCCACCATTTCAGGAATTCCCACGCAGCTGCTGGGTTCTTGGCGTCTTTCAGGATCGCGCAACCCGAACCGGCGCCGGCGGAAGAATTATTGAGCGTTCCGTCTTCCCCGATCACACCGGGCAGGGGTGCCATTTGCCATTTGCCGTCAATTTCTTTTGCTGTATCATTCAGGGTATTGTAAAGTGCATAACTGGAAATACCCATCGGGCAAGTACCGATACGGAATCGGTTATAGAAGTCCAACTGATACGGCAGTTTCATTTTTGTATAATATTCGGTCCAATCGGAAAATACCGAAATAACCTTTGTTGTGGTCAACGTAGTTGCGGTCTGCTCATCATTATATAACGAAAGACCGTTCTGCATCAGCAAGGTCGGGAAAATGTTCAGGTTCCCGACACCCGTGTTGACCAGATTCATATCCGTGATTTGCGTGTAAGGCATCCACGTATTGAAATTATTTCTGGAAAGTACACGCGCGACCGTGCGGAATTCATCCCATGTTTTCGGAACGGACAGTCCCATTTGATCGAAATAATCGGTACGGTAATAAAGCACCATATAGGACTGTGTATCCGGCAGGGCGTACAATTTGTCTCGGTAGCGGTACGGCACGTCAGCCCCCTGCTGGAAACGCGACAGCACTTCATCGCAATCATTGAACTGACTTAAATCGTACAGAACGCCGCGCATCGCAAGGTTGACCGGTTCGGTACGTGCCTGCTGCAAAACAACGTCCGGTCCGTTTCCGGAAAGCACACCCTGGACGATCGTGGCGTTTGAAATCTTAACACTGACGCCGATACCGGTTTCGTTTGTGAAGGTCGATTGGATCAGGCGGTTCAGCACCTGCGCCTGATCACGGCCCCAGTTCACCCAAACCGTGATACTGTCATTTTTGTCGGTACCGGAAATGTTGTTATAGTCTTCCGTATATGACGCCATAAAACGACGGCAGCTGTAAGACAGACCGTTAAAGAAATCGTAGGTCTTCTGTTCAGCGTCTTTTCCGGGCAGAATGCGTGCCTGCCCGATGCTGATAGAATCAATATCCAGCGGCATATCCTGCATATCGTTAAGGCACGCCGCCAGAGCGGAATAATCCGTATAATACGAATTCTTATACCGGTGCGCCGTATACTTGTTCTGATACATCAGTTTCAGAACTTCCATCATATTCTTCACCGAAGAGGAATAGCTGTTGGCGCTACCTCCGGAAATTGAGAGAAGCTGATGGTCAATAATGTTCAACTGCTTATAATATTTTTCCAAACGCTCGTTGAAATCCGGAATCTGATTGAATAACTGATAGTCTCGGTAGATATCGACCTTGTCCCCTGTTACCATGGTGATATCCATATAAAGCGAACCGAGACTGCCGACCACTTCGTCTAATTCCTGGCAGATCTTTCCGTATTTCCCGGTCGTTGCGCTCAAAGATATGGTATTGATCCCTTCGTCCAACCAGATCGCGTACGGTTCACCGAGTTTGTTGGCAAAGGTCGTTTCTTTCCACGACGTTGTATACGGGAAAGAAACATAGGTTGCCTCACCGAAAGGAGTTTTCCCATTTACCTGCAACAGCCGGTAGGTATCGCCGTTGACCACATAATTCTGACGGTAGGAAAAGGATATACCGTAATAACCGGATTGCGGTGCTTTAATATGCCAATAAAGCGTATCGCCGGTCTTTTTCCACGTAGAACCGCCGATGTAGTTGATCTTTGCCTTTACCGGATCGGACGGTGTGACGGAAATACCGCTGCTGTCAGAAGCCGCCATCAGTCGGTAATCACTTTTCAAAAATGCACGTTCACCCTGAACGGTAATTTTCGGACCCTTATACGCGGCCTCATAACTGAAATCTGACGCATTCAGATAACTTGGCAGCGGACGGTACAAAGTTGCCGTAATACCGACTAATTCAAGATCACAGTCGACCGGCGTAAGCACGATATTATTTTCACCGGCGCGCAAGGCGAAACGTTCTTCGGTCAAAGAATAATTGTCCCTACTCATCAACGTATAGGTGAAATTCTTTTGGCAAAGGATCTGTTCCGCGGCAAACTGATTTCCCTGACCGTCAACACGGTAGTTTTCTTCGGTCGTCCAGAACCGCGGCAGTTCAATTTCCTCGGCCATTTCATCATTCAACGCGATCGTACAGGTATTGGACGAAATGCTGTTACCGTTACTGTGGTATGTAAAGGATAAAGTATATTCGTATGAAACCGGCACTTTTAGTGAAACGGTTATCGGCTGATCCGCCAACCTCTGCCTGACCGCGACCGAATAGGTCGGCGGTTCGCTTGGTTCGGCACAGACGGAAATTCCGCTGAAAACCGAGCACATACAAAGAACCGCGCATATAACGCATATCGCCTTCTTCATATATTCTACCTCTTTCCGGAAAACTAAAATCACAGCAAACAGCGCAAACCATGTGCCGTTTGCGAGTCAATTCAAAAGCACAGAAAATAACTGCCCGTTCTTCTGAATTTTTCAAAATATAATCTATAAAGATTAAAAACTGCACTGTATCACTCCGGATTCAGTACACTTTTTAATCAGTAAGAAAAATAAATCCACATACTGCCGACCCTATACAAGCGGGTCGGCAGTATGAATTTTGAAAGGAAAGTCAAATCAAAATAAAATTTATGAATTCAATTTATTTTTTCTGCGCTTATAAAACAGGATCGTACCCGTTACGATACAACCAACCAACAGTACCGCTTCGACAATAGCGAATATGAACCAAAACAGATCCATTTCATTTTCATAAGCCAATGTTCTTCTGCGTGTACGGTACAGTGTGGTATTTATGACATCAACACCGTTTTGTTCGACGGACGGTTCAATAAACTCATGGTCGGGATCATCGTCAGTGATATCCTGAACAGAACCGTTGTCAGGATCTTCAACGTCGCCGTTGTCGTCAACGTCTTCACCTATATCGGCGTCGTCGCCTTCACCGATAATCACGGAACCGTTATCATCAGACGGAACATCTTCATCATCAAAAGCTGTTTCCTGATCGAGATTGATATCTTCGTCGTCATCGTCGAACACTTCGTCTTCGACCTGTTTTTTCGTATCTTCGTTCTTGCCGATATCGCTTGTCGCCTTCTTGGTATCATACGGCACAAAGCAGTACGCACCCTTACCGTCAGCGGAATCTTCCTGAACGCCCCAACGACCGTTCATGCCGCCCAAAGCGCCGCCCATACCGCTGGTATAGCGTGACCACGCCGTATCCGCGGGAGCTTCGAAAATACCTTTGGTCAGGACGTTTTTACCGGTTTGAAGATCGATCAGTTTGAAATTCCAGTAATATACCGAACCTTCGCCGGCACCGTCACCCATGGTTTGCAGACCGAACAAAAACTCTTTACATTCGATTTTCTGCTTGTCTTTACCGATGATATTGGGCTGCGGAATCTCAAATTCGCGGCTGAACGAATGGCGGCCTTTTGTAATTAATAAATGCAGGTCGTCCGGCTCGTTATTGTCGTTCAATACAAAGTTACCTTCCGAATTGTACGCGGTACTCATTTTACCGTCAGCCGGCCAACGCAGAACTGCCATCAACTGGGTCTTTTTACCGTCAGCCGGTTTTTCGGCGATCAGATCACCTTCCGCAGGTTCGACATAATAATCGAACGTAAGACGGTAACGGTCACCGGCTTTTACCTCGTGTCCGCTTTCAGCAAGACCGACCCACTGTGCAAAGACGGCGAAAGCGAGCGGTTTTCCGTCTCGGCTCTTTCCGTGCATCTGTTTCAGCATCAGTTGGTTCTTGACCGGGATTTCCTTTTCATCATCCGGCTTGGTCGGATCAGTCGTTCCGGGATCGTCTTCTTCCTGCTTTTCTTCCGGAAAACGTTCGGCTTTCGGGGGATACGAAAAATGTTCATTGACATACTCATCCTTTGGGGTTGGATGATAAATCTGTAATTCGCCGGTATCCTCTACCCATTTTCCTTCATAGTAAATACGGAAGTTCTTGACAAAGACATCCGTATCAAGATTATCACGGGACATGATCGCAAATGCCAGAGTACGATCTTTGTCGATTTCAACAGTTCCATCAAAGAAATGATGACCCGGAAGCAATGCGCTTCGTCCGGTCTCAGAATCATTGACCGGCGTCCAAGAAAGGGATTCGCCGACTTCGACAACGTTGTCGTTAACCATGTAGTATTCAAACGTCACACGGTATTTTCCGGCCGCGGTGTTCGCCTTTTCATAGGACAGCGAAGTATATGCTTCATTGGCCTGGAAATGGTAGATCGGCGTCGGAATCGGGATATCATCATAAACGACAGCGATAACTTTTTCAGAATCGGCATTTTGCACAGCTTCCTGAACGGTCGGATAATCCAGCCAGTTTCCTTTTCCGTCTTTAATTCTCAAATTCCAGACATAAAGATCGCCTTTTGCGCCGGCTTCGATCTGTGCCGCCAAATTGACCGTGTCGCCCAAATCCGCTTTTGTAAGGGTTTTATGATACTCCATTACTTTCGCGGTGGCAGTTTCAAACGGACTGAGCACCTTTGCTTTGGCACCGGGTTCGTTGACAAAATTCGCCTTATCAGCCGCCTCCGGCACCAGATAATTGAAAGAAATCTCAATTTTTTCATCGGCACCAAGCGCTGTGTCACGGTTGTACAACAGAACAGCCGTTGCGTCATTCTTGCTCGCGGAAATTTTCAGCGCATACACCGTTCCCGGGAATTCAATATCCCCTACCGTGACGGTTTCACGGCTGAAATTGGTCATGATATAGTCATCCTTACGGGTAACATCCTCACCGTCGCGCGTGACGACAAGATTGGCAATATACAATTCCAGTTTTGCGGAAGAGGTCTGCTGAATCCCCAATCGAACAGAGTAAGCATCAGCCGAAATCGAACCGTTGAAACGGTGAACACCGTCTGCCAGCACGGCGGTATTCAATGCCGCGTCCGCAACATCTTTATTGTTCTCTAAATCACGAACGCTTGCCTTACCGTTTGCCAAATAGTAATCAAACGAAATACCATAGGTATGACTACCGCTCGAAATATCTAAAAAACGGTTAGCAAAGAAAGAATTAACGGTTGTGCCGGTAATTTTGAAAACCTTGGTGTTGCGATCCTGCATATCCAGAGCAATCGGAGCCTCCGGCAGATCGCCAACGGTAATGGTTTTATAAGTTGCGCTGTACTGACCCTTAAAGCTCAATTTCTGCGCAGCATCATTCAAAACAACGGAAAGATTCCATAAATAAACCTTGCCGGGGTTTGCAGTAGCGTCCTGACAGATATACAGCATAACATTGGTTCCGTCGCATTTAATCGTTTGGGAAAACGTACCGCGAACACCGTTATTTAACTGACCTAAATCATCAGAACTTTTAACATAGGTTTTAGCACCGCACGGAACATAATAGTCAAAGCTGACCGTCAACGTTCCGGACGGTTTATTTAAACCGGCGAAACGAACGTTGCTATCAGCACTCGTACATTTACTGAAATTAAATTCGTACGCGGGATCACTATCCCCCGCCGCAAGCGAAGTCATAGCCGCACTGATCGGCATCAAAACCGCGCCGATAATGCAGATGGCCATAATGATCGCCAACACTTTTTCAGAAATTCTTTTCATAAATAATTTATTTCCTTTCAATAGGACGTTGAAGATCATCGGAAACATTTCAACGTCAAAGACGTCATAACAACAGGCGTCCTTCGGGGTAGCACCGATCGGGATTTTCAACCCGATCGGTACTGAGTTACGCTAAATAGCGGAAAGCAGATTACTGAACGTAATAGCAAGTCGGATTATCGTCGTAATCCATCACCATAATAAATTCAAAATCTTCAGCATCTTCCGGAACAACATAGGTCGAAATACTGTTCGCTTCGTTCGAAATGCTTGCAGTATCAGATGCCAAATAAACATAAGTATTGCCGCTGAAAGCCGCATTCAGAGAACCGTCATTCAGGTTATAGCCGTAGAAAATCGAACCATAGGAAGAATCCATGATATTGTTTTCAATGACAAAATTCTCACAGTTATAGTCATACGGCCAGCTGGTAATATGAGCAATGGCAGTTGCGTTAGATCCCCAGAAGTACGGATCCCAATCTTTGTGGTAACGCTGTTCGGAAGGATCAAAATGTTCGGCGCCGTTACGCCAACCGGGCTTGAAGTGACCGTAACCCGCAAAGCGGAGCATATTTCCGGTGTAGGAAATGTTCTTGAGCTGTCCACCCATAGTATAGGTTTCATAACCGCCATCATCACTCTGACGTACCCAATATTCAATGCTGTATGCACAGTATTCTACCAGGTTATCTTTAATCGTGACGTTCTGTTGTACCGGGGAGGAACTGCCCTGATGGGTAATACCGGCATCATAGCATTCGTAGACCCAGTTGTTTTCAATGGTCACGCCGTCGCAGGATTTCCAGACTTCAATACCGTTACCGTAACGGGTTTCAGTATCTTTCTGAACGCTGCCGCCGATGAAGCCGACTTCACAGTTACGGATAACGATATCGCTGAGCGCAGAAGCGCCGGCTTTCAAGGAAATACCGTGTTCACCACCGTACTTGATGCACAGATTTTCAACGGTAACATTCTTGATACCGGAGCCGCTTACGATATGACCGGAACCAGCCATTTCAATGCTGTCGAAACGATCTGCCGGGCTGACGCCGGTCGCGCTGTAAACATATACACGATGTTCGGCCCGATTGTACCAGAAGTCGAGGTCGT
The DNA here is from genome assembly GCA_045640765.1 of Acutalibacteraceae bacterium. Taxonomy (GTDB): domain Bacteria; phylum Bacillota; class Clostridia; order Oscillospirales; family Acutalibacteraceae; genus UBA737. The sequence continues at coordinate 1,801 of JAZUFP010000339.1, read as the reverse complement.
CGTACGGATAAACACCGCCGGCATAATCATAGTTTGCATCAACATAACGGGATTTCAGCTTATTGCCCATCGCATCGCCGTTATCATAGATGATATTACCGATATCGGTCGTTTCGGGCGTTGCGCAATACCAGATATCTTTTCCCGAAACGCGGGTCCATGTTTCGGTCGCGTAATTCTTGGCACTGCCGAGGATCTTCGGCTTATCGCCGTTACCGTATGCACCGTAGGAAACATTGCTCTTGAGGGTCAGATGACCGCGGAAAGTACTGCCGCGTTCAAACAGAACAACGGAAGTCCCGTGATAGGTCTTACTGTTAACCTTTTCAAGCGTCTTCCACGGAGTTGTCGGAGAAGTACCGTTATTGGAGTCGCTGCCGTTTTCGGAAACGTAATATACGGCACCGAGTGCGCTTGCCTTAAACTTCGTGTCGCTGCTCATAACGATTGCTTCACGCATTTCGTTTGCCTGATCGTCAAACCGGCTTGACATATTGCCGACTTTGATTTGAGTATAGAAAGTGCCGAGAATGATCTTCTTGATCAGTACGATATCAGCGGCGTCAATAAGTGTATCACCGTTGACGTCAGCGTTGGCAGTAACCAAAGCAACATTTTCATCGACAATGTGTTTCTTCACGCGGACTAAGTCAAGAACGTCTACAACACCGCTTCTGTCCGCATCACCGGCTACAACCGGAATCGGGATATCGGAAGATTTTACGCGGGTAACGGTAACATCAGAAGTACCATCAACAGCGTCGCTGAATACTTCTTCCCCGTTGATATAGAAATGATAGTTCCAAATGTAAACAACGGCCTTCGGCGGAGCGGTTTCATCGCCATCGTGCATGTGTACGTTGTTCTGAATTGCCGCGGTAATAGCATTGGTATTGGAGCCGCCCCAGTTTTCTAACGGACCGACGAAGGTACCGTCAAACGAACCAACACCGGAAAGTGAATCGGTTCCGTCTTCACGGAAGTAGTGGTTGGTTCCACCGGGTCCTTTTGCACCGGAACTTGCGGTGACCATAACTTCGGCACCCTTAGTCGCAACGTAGTAATCAAACGTTACACGTGCTTCGGGTGAACCGCTGGTCGGGAATGTGTAAAGAACCATCGGTGCGTAAGTCGGATATTCGTTACTGGTACAGGTGGTGAAGTCAATCTTATAAGCGTCATAGATCGGAACTTCTTCCAGCGGAATGGCTTCATAAGTAGCGGAACTGTCACGAATTTCATCGAAGACTTCTTCGCCGGCCTTCTTCACGCTGATGTTCCAAATATAAACCTCGTTTGCATCGTTAAAAGCGCTATACATGGAAACGGACGGGCCGAAATAACCGGCAGGAGTTTTAGAACCGTCCATAGTCAATGTGCCGGTAAATTTATGCAGACCGGCTTTCAAATCACGAACGCCTGTAACGTTATCCAAAATATCGCCCTGCGGCCAGCTGGTAACGTAATAAACATTTTCGTCGGTGCAGTAGTAGTCGAAGGATACTTCATATTGCGTACCTGCTGCCACACCATTTTCGGTGTAGAGAATCAGGTTGGAATATGCGGCACCGCCGGTAATCTTATAAGCGACGTCACCACTGTCGGTCTTGGGGGTGTAGTTCGGGTCGGTCTTCGGAACAGCGGCCAAGGAAGCCGTAGCGCCGTTATCGGTAGTTACCTTCAAAGTGGGATCAGTAACAGCCTGTTCGTATACGACCTTGCCGTTTGAATCTTTCAAAACGATATTGTCGAAATAACCTTCGAAACCGGCGAAAACATAGAATTTCACCTGAACGCTTGT
>JAZUFP010000338.1:0-3406 GCA_045640765.1 Acutalibacteraceae bacterium | reverse complement strand
CGGAACTGGCTCAAAAATTCAACGTGGTCGACAGTTTTGATACCCACGCCAATATCCCGACACATTTTGAAAACGTAAACAACACCGCCGCCCCAACGGGACATATCGCGCTGATCAGCGCCTGCTGGGACCCCGGTATGTTCTCCATTGCCCGAGCGTATTCTTCGGCTGTTCTGCCGCAGGGAAAGGATTATACTTTCTGGGGCAGAGGGGTCAGTCAGGGACATTCCGACGCGATCCGCCGAATTCCGGGTGTCAAAGACGCGCGGCAGTATACCGTGCCGATCGACGCGGCGCTGGAACGTGTTCGCAGCGGCGAAATGCCAACGCTTACCACACGGGAAAAACATTTGCGTGAATGTTACGTAGTCGCCGAAGAGGGGGCGGACCGGGCCGCCATTGAAACGGCGATCAAGACCATGCCCAACTATTTTGCCGATTATGATACAACGGTCACGTTCGTTTCACAGGAAGAACTGAACGAGAAACACGCGGCACTGCCGCACGGCGGCTTTGTCATCCGTACCGGAACGACCGGCCTGGAAAATCAGAACAGACACGCGGTCGAATTTTCGCTCAAACTGGATTCCAATCCCGAATTTACGGCAAGCGCGATCCTGGCCTTCACCCGTGCGCTGTGGCGGATGAAACAGCGGGGGATCACCGGCTGTAAAACCGTTTTCGACATTGCGCCGGCGGACCTTTCGATCCTGCCGCCGGATGAACTGATCCGTACGTTACTTTGATATCTGAAAGGAAACTGTTTGTTATATGACTTCTGCAAATCATTTGCTGACCGATAATCTGTCGGTCAACGCGGCGGGACATCTTTGTTTTGCCGGTTATGACGTTTGCGACCTGGCGCATGAATACGGTACGCCGTGTTACCTGATGGATGAGGAACGCATCCGCCGAAACTGCCGCACTTATCTGACAGCGGCGAAGCAGGCGTTTGACGGAAACTGCCGTATTATGTACGCTTCAAAAGCGGCGGCGTTCAAACGTATTTACGAGATCATGCGTGAAGAAGGTATGAACGTTGATGTGGTTTCCTGCGGGGAGATCCATACGGCAAAATCTGCCGGATTTCCGATGGAAAACGCGTTTTTTCATTCCAATAACAAAACCGATGAGGATATTCGTTTCGCGCTGAAAAACGGCGTGGGGTATTTTGTCGGAGATAATCTGGAAGAATTGCGCGCGCTGGAACAAATCGGCGGGGAAATGAACTGCCGTCCGAAAGTTTTACTGCGTCTGACACCCGGTATTGATACCCATACTTTTGACGCGGTCGATACGGGACGAGTCGATTCAAAATTCGGCTTTGCCATCAAGACCGGTCAGGCGGTGGAAGCGCTGGAACTGACGCTTGGTCTGAAAAACGTCGATCTGGTCGGTTTTCATTGTCACGTCGGCTCGCAACTGTTTGATTCCGACGTTTATTTCCGCTCGGCAGAGATCATGCTGGAATTCATGGCTTTTGCCAAAGAAAAATACGGATACAAAGCCGAAATGCTGGATCTGGGCGGCGGTTACGGCGTGAAATACGTTGAATCCGACGGCGATATCGACATTGCCGATAACATCCGGCAGGTCGGGGAATACGTCCGGGAAGCGGTTGCCCGTTTCGGGTTGAAGATGCCGAGTATCGGATTTGAACCCGGCAGAAGCATCGTTGCCGACGCCGGACTGACGCTCTATTCGGTCGGTTCGCTGAAAAAGATCCCCGGATTTTTGAATTACGTCAGTATTGACGGCGGTATGAGCGATAATATCCGTTACGCGCTGTACGGCGCGCAATACACCGTTCTGGCGGCTTCCGATATGAACGCGGAATGTGATCTGAAATGTAATCTGGTCGGACGGTGCTGTGAAAGCGGCGATATTATTCAATGTGATATCATGATGCCGGGCAGTATCCGCCGGGGGGACATTGTCGCGGTCTGTACGACAGGCGCGTATAATTATTCCATGGCTTCCAATTATAACCGGATCGGTCGTCCGCCGATCGTCATGCTGACCCGTGAGGGCACTTATATCGCGGTAAAACGGGAAACACTGGATGATATGTTACTTTTTGATAAATAAATTTAAAAAACCGCTTGACAAATCGTGAAATGTAAATTATAATATACATGTATTTTAGAAAATGCGATAAAGGAGGAAATATTTATGAATTACGAAGCACCGAAAATGGCAATTATTTCTATGGCGCAGGACATCTTGACTGTTTCTCCCGTCGGCGCAAACGAAGAACCCGATTGGGGCAACCTTGATTTCGGCGGCGAAAAGAATTCTCCGTTAGCTGATTTGGCTAACACCATCGCTGACAAACTTTAATCCGAAATTTGCCCGCCTGATTTTCAGGCGTGCTTCTTTTTTTATTCTGAAACCGGCAGGGAAGAACCCCTGCGATAAAAATACCGCCTGACGTTTTATCGTCAGGCGGTATTTTTTCATGTCAGTTTCGCATTATTTGTTTGCTTTATAGGCAAGGCCTGTTCCCGTCAGGGCAACGAAAGCCAATGCGATCAGAGAAGCGAACAGTGCGAACGAATCGGCGGTGCTGCCGGTCTTCGGACTGGTAGTCTCCTTGACAGGGGTATGGGTGTTGGTAATGGTGAATCCTTTTGCGATATTACCGGTAACAACGCCCTTGTAACCCTTGACCTTTGTTTCGGCGACCGTATAAACGATCGCTTTGCCGGCCTTGTACTTGTCAAGACCTTCAAAAGTAAGGGCGAGCGTTTTCTGACCACCGTCAATGTCATTTGTCAGGGTAACGGTTTCCGGCGCAGTAACAACAATCTTTCGATTCGTTGCCCAAGTACCGTCAACTTTGACATTCCCGGTGTCGCCGGGAGCCATGCTGGAAGGGACTGTAATCGTATAGCTTTCGATACCGTTTCCGGTGTAGCTCACGGAAGTGGTTGCCGCCTCCGGGTTTTCGGCGGCAAATGCCGTTGCGCTGAGACTCAAGACCATGATGAGCGCAAGCGCAAGAGAAAGGTACTTTTTCATTTCATTTCCTCCTTATTTACTTGTCGTTTGGATGATGATTTCCATTTGCTGATGCATTCCGTTCATCGGAGTATCGGTGTCCGCATCAATCGTGGACGTGTTGATGTCAATGGAGTGGACTCCTGCGCTTTTGTAGAAGTCAAAAACATTCACATACGCATATTCCCCCGGCAGCACATCGTTTGTTCTTGCAATCAGCTCGTTCGTTTCGCTGTCACGCACCTCGAAAACCATTTTGACTGTGTTTTGGCTCGGATTATACAGCTCAACAGACGGGTTCTTCTCGGATACAAGGCTCTTTCCATAGCCGAAAAAGCTGATGCACGAATTGCCTGAGTCTGTATCCCGAGAAGCAGAGCCGCCTCTTCGATTCCCCGTAACCTCA
>JAZUFP010000337.1:0-8435 GCA_045640765.1 Acutalibacteraceae bacterium | reverse complement strand
CCGTCGGCGACAGCCGAGCGGGCGAATCTTCTTCAGCGCGCCAAAAAAAGACAGTGCCCTTTTTGGGTGCTGTCTTTTCTTTTTTGTGTCTTATGATTTTTTCTGATCCCTGGCCGGTCGGCTTTTTCTTTTTTTCGGCGGCGGCAGTTCGGGATACATGACCGTGACCAAACCGGTAAGATATTCCCTGTTATCCACGTTTTCGACCAATAACATCGGTTTGCCGCCTTCATACGGGATCTCGTAACGGATTTCTTCCATATACGCGATCGCCGCCGGCACCGGTTTGACCAACAGCCGGTCGTCGAAAATACCGCCGAATATTTTGCCGTTGAAATATAAAATATATTCGCCCATCATCGGGCGGAACGCGATTCCCGGCAGCTCTGACAACTGTTCCAGTATAAATTCAAGATATTCTTTTCCGGAAGCCATATTTTCCTCCGTTTTCTTTTTATTATAGCACATCCGCGGCTTTTTTTCCAGTTAAATTCTGTCGGTGTATGTCGGCGGAAATTGTGTTATGATAACGTTATAAACCGGTTTGAAAAAATTATTCACAAAATGTAATATTATTGGTTGAAAAACATAAAGTTATATGATATACTATATACTAATAATATTATTTTTAATTCTGTACTAAATTTATAAATATATATAGGAGGTCAAAAAATGGCGATCCGTTCGTTGGAAGAATTTTGGGATACGGTCTGTGAAGAATGTAAAAAGACCATTACCCCTACCGCGTTTGACTGTTTTTTAAGTGATCTGAAACCCGTTTCCCTGGAAGCCGGAAAATTGATTTTAGCCAGCAATAACGAATACCGCAAAAGTATCATCGAAAAAAATTACAGTGAGGTACTGAAAAAATCCGTTATGGCGGTCATGGGCATCGAAATGGACGTTGTGCTGATTTTGGAAGAGGATGAGGAAGCCATCCGAAAAGCCGAACAGGACAGTGAAGGGCTGACATTTGAAGATTTCTTTACTTTTGATAACTTCATTGTCGGTTCGACTAACCGATTTGCGCAGGCGGCGGCGTTTGCCGTGGCGGACAATTCCGAATCCATTTACAATCCGCTGATCATATACGGGAATTCGGGTGTCGGCAAGACCCACCTGCTGCTGGCAATCAAAAACCACATCAAAAAGAAATTCCCGAATCAGAAAATTACATACGTGAGAAGCGAGGAATTCACCAATCAGCTGATCCGCGCGCTGCATGACGGTAAACTCGGTCTCGGTACATTGGATGATTTCCGTGAAAAATACCGTAATACCGACGTTTTGCTGATCGACGATATCCAGTTCATTGCCGGAAAAGATTCCACGCAGGAAGAATTTTTCAATACCTTTAATACACTTTATCAGAATAATAAAAAAATCGTCTGTACCATGGACCGTTCCCCTCGGGATATCAAAACGCTGGATGACCGCATCCGTTCCCGTCTGGAAAGCGGCATGAACGCCGATATCACACCGCCGGATTTTGAGACCCGTGTCGGTATCATCCGTCAGAAAGCGAAACAGATCAATCTGACCGTTGACGAAAACATCGTTTATTATATCGCCGAACATATCAAAAACAATACCCGCCAGTTGGAAGGGGTCATAAAAAAACTGCACGCATACAGTATTTTGCAGAATAAAATGCCTTCAATCCCGGTCGTGCAGGAACTGATCCGTGACGTTATCAACGATTCCAAACCCGAACCGATCAAAACTGACAAGATCATTTCGGAAGTCGCGCGTGTTTACAACGTAACGGAAACCGATATTCTTTCCAAACGCCGTACCGCCGCGCTGGTGCTGGCAAGACAGGTCGCCATGTATATTACCAAACAGACGACCGACCTTTCGTATGAAGCCATCGGGCAGGAATTCAAAAAGGACCATTCCACCGTTATTTACAACGTGCGGCAGGTCGAAAAATTCTTGCAGGACAAGCCCTACGAAAAAGAACTGGTCAACGATATTATCAAAAATCTGCAAGGGTAAATTATCCCTCTTTTCCCCGTTAATAAACCGCGCGGTTTTCCACCGGAAAAAAACGGCAAAAAGTTATCCTTTTTTTGCACAAGTTGTCCACGTTCGGTTAAACCGTTCAATTTCCTTTATTTTTCGGTTTCCGTGCTGTTTTTGCCCTTTTTCACCGTTCTTAATAATACTGTTATTTTAATTCTTTTTTATAGAAAGCCAGGGAGGAAAAAATCATGATTTTTAATGTAGAGCGTGCTAAACTTTCAGAAGCTGTTTCCCGTCTGCAAAGAGTAGTTGCCATTCGCAGTACCGAACCGGTACTGGAAGGGATCCTGATCACCGCAAAAGATTCAACGGCGGTACTTTGCGCCTATAACCTTGAAATGGGAATGCGAAAAGAACTGGATTGCAAATGCGAAGAAGCCGGTGAAGTCGTCATCAATGCAAAACTGCTGGGCGATATTCTCCGCAAAATGAACGGCGCGTTTGTGGAAATCAACGCGTATCAGAATAATGAAAACACCGTCTGCCGCATCAAAAGCGGGGAAGCCGTGTTTGATATCAACGTCATGAGTGCTATTGATTTTCCGGAAATGCCGTCGGTCGTCGGCGGAAATCAGTTTTCGCTTGACAGCCGCCTGTTTTCGGATATGGTCCGCGGAACGATCTTTTCGGTGGAACAGAAAGAAACTTCCCGCCCGATCCTGACCGGTATTGACATTTCGGTCAAGGACAGCGTTCTGCAATTCGTTGCGATCGACGGTTACCGCCTGGCGATCCGCCGCGAAAAAATCGAAGAAACGGACGATATCGAGTTTGTTGTTTCCGGCAAAGCAATCGGTGAAGCCGTAAAACTGATCACCGAAGAAACCGAAAATATCGAACTTTCGGTCAACGAGCGCATGATCATGTTCACCATTGACGGATATACCTTTATTTCCCGTTTGCTGGAGGGCGATTTCGTGGATTATAAAAACGCCATCCCGGCGGTCTGTAAACAGTCCATGGTCGTCAATACCAGAGATCTGATCAACGTTATCGAACGTGTTTCCCTGCTGATCAGCGATTTTCTGACCTTCCCGATCCGCTGCTATTTTGAAAACGAGGAAGTTACATTCAGCTGCTCGACCTCGGTCGGTAACGTGACCGAAAAATTCGGCATTGCCATGGACGGAGAACCGTTTGAGATCGGTTGGAACAGCCGGCTGATGCTGGAAGCGCTGAAAGCGGTCGACGACAGTTTCGTGAAAATCAAATTCAACGGTTCCAACGCGGGTATCGTGATCTGCCCGATCGAAGACGAGCGGGATGAATACCTGTATACCGTCATGCCCATGAGGTTGAAAAATGTCGGATAAAAAAATTACGATCAAAGAAGAATTCATCCGTCTGGATTCCGCGCTGAAACTGGCCGGATTCGTCGCGACCGGCGGACACGCGAAAATCGTGATCCAAAACGGTGAAGTGACGGTCAACGGCGCGGTATGTACCCAGCGCGGTAAAAAACTGCGTGAAGGGGATCAGGCGGCGTTTGAAGGCAACCTGCTGACGGTCTGTTATGCAGGTCAATAAACTGAAATGTGTCCGTTTTCGCAATTTAGACGGCGTTCAGCTTGATCCCGACGGGGGAATGAACGTGATCTACGGCGAAAACGCGCAGGGAAAGACAAATCTGCTGGAAGCGATCTGGCTGTTCAGCGGCGCGAAAAGTTTTCGCAGTGCCAAAGACAGCGCGTTTTTACAGTTGGGGCAGGAAAAGGGAAAGAATGAACTGTCTTTTACCGCCGGCGGTATCGAATACACCGCGAAAATGGAGTTTGACGAAAAACGCACGGCGTATCTGAACGATAAGCCGCTGCAAAATCCGTCAAAATTAGCCGGTACGTTCAACGCGGTCGTCTTTTCGCCGAACGATCTTTCTTTAATAAAGGACGGCCCTGCCGGCAGAAGAAAATTTTTAGACCTTGCCATCGGGCAGTTGTATCCGGCATATATAAATGTATTAAAGGATTATACCCGTTCCGTGACACAGCGTAATCAGGTCATAAAGGAATACCGTTATGACGGGTCACTTTCGGTCATGCTGGACGTTTTTGAGGATGAGATCGCCAAAAACGGGGTAAAACTCATCGAATGGCGCTGTCGATATCTTGAAAAATTAGGACAGTTCATGCCCGGCATTTACGGCGGCATTTCGTCCGGCAGAGAACAGATCGGAATGAATTATGAAATGACCTGCCGGCCGGAACTTCTGCGGCAAACGCTGGAAACCGCCCGAAAGGAAGATATGTTTTCCGGCGTGACCTCGGTCGGGCCGCACCGGGACGATATTCTGTTTTCCATTGACGGACTGAACGCGCGCGGTTACGGCTCGCAGGGGCAGAAACGCAGTGTCGCGTTAAGTGTGAAACTGGCGCAGGCGGAGGTCATTCACGAAATCGTGGGCGAATATCCCGTTTGCCTGCTGGATGACGTGATGAGTGAACTGGACCCCGCGCGGCAGAATTATATTCTGAACCATATCAGGGACTGGCAGTCGTTTCTGACCTGCTGTGATCCGTCGGATTTTGAGGGGTTGCAGGGCGGAAAACGGTTCCACGTTGAAAAAGGAATGATTTTGCCCGAATAACGCACGTTTTTGTGCCGGTTTTGAAAGGAACTTTTATGTATATACATATCGGAAACGAAAAACTCATCAAATCCGAAGACGTGATCGGCATTTTTGATCTGGACAGTACGACCGTTTCCAAACGGACGCGGGATTATCTGCGAAAAGCCGAAAAGAAAGGTGAAGTTGAAACAGTTTCCTATGATCTGCCGAAATCCTTTGTTGTATGTAAAGAAGCAAATAAGGGAAAGCAAAGAGTATATATTTCCCAGCTTTCGGTCGCGACGTTGGAAAAGCGTTCACGCTATATTGAAACGCTGCAGGAGGAATAAGGATGAAAAAGGTCACTTTGTTGGGTGATTCTATCCGCCAAATCGGTTACGGCTTAAAAGTTCCGCAATTATTAGGGGATGAATATGAGGTTTTTCAGCCGGACGATAATTGCCGCTTTGCAAAATATACCCTGCGTGGTCTTTATGATTGGGCAGAGGGTATGAAGGACAGCACCGTCATCCATTGGAATAACGGAATTTGGGACGTTGCCGATTTGTTCGGGGAAGGAAATTTTACCCCGATCGAGCTTTACGTCGATGAAATGGTACGCATTGCAAAAATTTTGAAGCAGCGGGCAAAAACCGTTATTTTTGCCACCACTACGCCCCTGCGGTTTGAAAATGATCTGAAAAATGAGAAGATTCAATCGTATAATGCCGCCGTTGTACCAAAATTGCGGGAATTAGGCGTTGTTATCAACGATCTTTATTCGGTCATTGACGCAGACCTTGAAAATTATGTACGCGCGGACGACAAAATTCATCTGAGCGAGGCCGGTATTGACCGTGCCGCCGAGGCGGTTGCCGGAATCATCCGCAAATACGCTTGAAAATAATACCGCAAACCCCGAAAGGAAAAGCGGTTTCAAATAAATATATATAAAACCTTTGTCATTTTGAAAAGAGGAGATATTTTAATGAGTGAAGAAATGAATTTACCCGTAACCGAAAGTTATGACGAAAATTCGATTCAGGTTTTGGAAGGGTTGGAAGCCGTCCGTAAACGCCCCGGTATGTATATCGGTTCTACGGGCGAACGCGGTTTACACCATTTGGTGTATGAAATTGTGGATAACTCCATCGACGAAGCGCTGGCGGGTTTTTGTGATAAGATCTTGGTCGAATTACTGGACGACGGGATCGTCCGTGTTTCGGATAACGGACGCGGTATTCCGGTCGGTATCCATCCGCAAAAAGGAATTCCGACGGTCAGCGTTGTCTTCACCATTCTGCACGCCGGCGGTAAGTTCGGCGGCAGCGGATACAAGGTTTCCGGCGGTCTGCACGGCGTGGGCGCTTCGGTCGTCAACGCGCTTTCCAGCTGGCTGGAAGTTGAAGTCCGTGACGGCGAACATATCTATAAACAGCGTTATGAAAAGGGTGTGATCGCCGACGATCTGAAAGTGATCGGCGACACGAAAGAAACCGGTACGGTCGTTACCTTCAAACCCGACCCGACCATTTTTACCGACACCACCCGTTATGATTACGATATTCTGTTGCAGCGTTTGCGTGAGCAGGCGTTCTTAAACGGCGGTATCCGCATCGTTCTGCACGATCTGCGCACCGACCCGTCGGTCATTCCCGACCGCATGGACGACCTTTGCTTTGAAGGCGGTATCCGGTCCTACGTTGAATACCTGCTGGAACAGGGCAAAAAAGACCGGCTGAACAGCGACGTGATCTATTTAAGCGGTTCCGCGAAAGATTCCATGGCGGAAATCGCGCTGTTGTGGTCTACGGGGTATGACAGTAAGATCATGTCTTTCGCCAACACCATCCACACGGTGGACGGCGGTACCCACGAATCCGGCTTCCGGCAAAGTCTTGCCAACGCCGTCAACAAATACGGTTTTGATTTCAAGATCATGAAAGAGGGCAACCCCCGTCTGAAAGGGGAAGATATTCTCGAAGGCGTGATCGCCGTTGTCAGCGTCAAACTGACCGACGCGCAGTTTGAATCACAGACCAAGGCGAAGCTCGGCAATACCGCCATCGGTACGCTGGTACGAAACATCGTCAACGAAAAACTGTACCGCTATTTGGAAGAACATCCGGCGGAAGCCAAAATCATTCTGGAAAAGTCGATCGCTTCTTCCAACGCGCGTGAAGCGGCGCAGAAAGCAAGAGACGCTTCCCGAAATAAAGCCGGCATCGGCGGCAGGACCAGAATGCCCGAAAAACTGACCGACTGCATCAGCGATGACCCGACCAAGACCGAAATCTTCATCGTCGAGGGGGACAGCGCCGGCGGTTCCGCGGTGGACGGACGGAATTCCACCTATCAGGCGATCTTACCGCTTTGGGGTAAAATGCTGAACGTTGAAAAAGTTCATCCGGATAAAGTAATCAACAACGATAAACTGCAGCCGGTCATTGCCTCTTTGGGAACCGGTATTGGAAAGAACTTCAATATTGAAAAACTCCGGTATCACAAGATTATCATCATGGCCGATGCCGATGTCGACGGTGCTCATATCTCAACCCTTCTGATGACGTTCTTCTTCCGCTTTATGCCGGAACTTATTGAGAAAGGTTACGTATACATTGCCATGCCTCCGCTGTACCGCGTTGAATACAAAAAGTTCAAGAAGTTTGTATTCAGTGATGAAGAACGTGATGCAGCCCTTGCTGAACTTGGTCCCGACCGTGATAAGGCAACCGTTCAGCGTTACAAAGGTCTTGGTGAAATGGAATGGCAGGAACTGAAGGAAACAACCATGGCTCCTGAAAACCGTAAGATGAAACAGGTACGCATTACCGATGCCATTGAAGCAGATCACATTTTCTCAGTGCTTATGGGTGATGATGTAGAACCACGCCGCCGCTTCATTGAAGAAAACGCCGTGTATGCAACACTGGATGTTTAATAGGGGATGCTTAAAATATGATTGAAAATATTAAGTACGAAGAAACACAGACACCAGAAGGTGGATACCTGCTGGCTGCTCCTATTGAACATGAGATGCAGCGTTCATTTATTGACTATTCAATGTCAGTAATTGTAGAACGTGCACTTCCAGATGTTCGCGACGGTCTTAAGCCGGTTCACCGCCGTATCCTTTTTGCCATGCATGAAGAAGGCTTAAAAGCCAGCGGTAAGACAAAAAAATGTGCAACCGTTGTCGGTGATGTACTTGGTAAATACCACCCGCATGGTGATGCCTCTGTATATGATGCACTGGTTCGTCTTGGACAGAACTTTTCACTGCGCTATGTTCCGGTAACCAAACAGGGTAACTTTGGTGGTATCGACGGTTCCCCCGCTGCAGCTTACCGTTACACTGAGGCAAAAATGTCCCAGATTGCGGAAGTTATGGTAGAAGATATCCGTAAGGATACCGTAGACTTTATCCCTAACTTTGATGATACCCATCCGGAACCAACGGTTCTTCCTGCAGCATTCCCATTCCTGCTTTGTAACGGATCAACCGGTATTGCCGTAGGTATGGCAACAAACATGCCTCCTCACAATCTGCGTGAAGTAGGGGCAGCCATTTCTGCATACATTGATAATCAGGATATTTCCATTGATGAGTTGATGACCCATATCAAAGGTCCGGACTTTCCGACTGGCGGTCTGATTTTTGGTAAACGGGGCATTAAAGAAGCATATAAAACCGGCCGCGGAAAATTACTGCTCCGTGCCCGCTTTACCATTGAAGTAGATACCAAAGGCAAGGAAAAAATCGTTTTCACTGAAATTCCTTATCAGACCAGAACCACTGACCTGGTATCAAAAATCGGTGAACTTGCCCGTGATAAAGTTATTGAAGGCATTGACCGTGTAAACG
>JAZUFP010000336.1:0-12282 GCA_045640765.1 Acutalibacteraceae bacterium | reverse complement strand
CGAATTTATGCTTTACAATAACGATAGAATATCAAAGGAGAATGAATTATGAGCAACGATATCAACAAAAACGAGGATTACGATCCCGATATCATCACCCTTTCGGATGATGACGGAAAAGAGTATACTTTTGAGGTATTGGACGCCATTGAAACGGACACCGACCGTTATCTGGCGCTGCTGCCGGTTTATGACGATCCGCAGAAAATGCTGGATGACAGCGGTGAACTGGTGATCGTCAAGGTTTCCGAAGAAGACGGCGAAGAATTCTTCTCGGAAATCGAGGATGACGACGAATACGATACCATTGCAGATGCGTTTGTCGACCGTCTTGAAAACTTTTTTGAAATCGACAATCAGTAATCCACAGTCAAATACAGTCCTGCCCTGTTCGCGAATCACTCTTTTATAACCCTACAAGATATCAATCGGGAGTCCTTGCTCGGGCGGCGGATTGCAGACCTCCCGCGGCGGTGCCGAGTTCGGAAGAAGGGAGCGCGAAACCGCCCGGCGGACACCCACCTGCTTTTCGCAGGTTATCATCAGAGGCTACGGCAGGGCGGGACTTCCACAAAACAATAACTTTTTATCCTACCCCTGCCGTAGCCGTTGGGGTCCCCGAAAGAACCTGTGTTCTTTTGGGGAAAGGCGGAACACGGCAACGCATGAGGTTTTGCCCTTGCAAAACCGATCCCGTATGCCGCCGTGACGCCGCGGGCAGGGTGGGACTTTATAGAACTTAAATATTTTTATCCGACCCCTGCCGCAGCCGTTGGGGACGGCAAAACGCGGCGGGAAATATTACTTTTTGCGGCAGAAATCAGGGAGAATATGGCAAAGAAAAAAAGCAACGCGATTTTAGAAGAACAGCGTCGCGCACGACAGGAATTTTTAGAACTGAAAAAAATGCAGCAGGGCGAAATGGCACCCGAACCGAAACCCAGTGAAGTTGCCATCGTGCCGAAAACGTTCGGTCAGAAAATGAGCAACATCTGGTACCATTACAAATGGGCGATCGTTGTGGGTTTCCTGGTCGCCGTGCTGTTGACCGTCTGTACCGTTCAATGCGCACGGCGGGTCGACGCGGATCTGAAAATCATCATTTACGGTCACCAGTACATTGACGATACCGGAATCGAACAATTGGCGGAGAAGTACGTCGATGACATCAACAAAGACGGCAAAAAGAAGGTCGAAATCATCAACTGTTCCTATAACGCCTCGACCGGAAGCGTCCAGTATTCCAGTTCTTTCCGTCAGAAGATGACCTGCATGATCACCGCCGAAAACAGCGCGCTGCTTTATATCTGTGACAGAAGCGGATATGACGATTATATGAGCCATTTTGCAGATCTGTTCTTAGGCGAGCCGGTCGAGCTGAACGAAACGTTTTACGGCGTTTCCGAAACACTGCCCGAAGGGTTGTTGATCTGTTGCCGGAACGCGGATAATCCGAATATGAAAAAAGACAAACATATCAACGAATACTTTGAAAATTCGCAAAGGATCTACAAAGCGCTGACCGAAAAATAAACGCCGCACAGTCTTCCGCATTAAAAACGGGCGACGTTTTTTACAACAAACGAAAAACACCCGCAGGAAAATTCCTGCGGGTGTGATTTTTTTATCCGTTCGAGCCGACCTTGATCGATGTGGAATAGTTCCTGCCGGAACGGTAGATTTTCAGTGTGACCGTATCGCCGGGGTCGTGATCCGCAATATATTCGACCAGCAACGCCGGATCGGTGATCGCCTTTCCGTCAAACTCGGTGACGATATCGCCGCGTTCGATGCCGGCCGCCGCCGCCGGACTTCCCTCGTCAACGCCGGAAACGACCGCGCCTGCCGGATAACCGTAATATTGCAGTGTTTCCGCGGTATATTTCATGCTGACCGTGATACCGATATACGGTTCGTCCTGACCCTGTCTTTCAATGATCTTTTTACAACGTTCCAGCACCACGTTCACCGGGATGGCAAAACCCATGCCCTCGTATTCGGTGGAAACGATCTTGGAACTGTTGATGCCGATCAGCTGACCTTTTTCATTCAGCAGCGCACCGCCGGAGTTGCCGGGGTTGATCGCCGCGTCGGTCTGGATCAGCGGAACGTCGGAGTCGCTGGAAACCTTGCGGTTCAGACCGCTGATGATCCCGTAAGTGACACTGCCCATAAAGTCCAGTCCGCCGGGAGAGCCGATCGAAACGACGTATTGCCCGACTTGCAGATTATCGGCTTTGCCGATTTCAATGGCTTTCAGGTTTTTGGCGTTGATTTTCAGAACGGCAAGGTCCGTGGAAATGTTGTACCCGACGATCTGCGCGTCGTACGGCTTCGTATCGGCACTGCCGATATAGACTTCCAGTTTGGCTTTGCTGTCCGCCTGCGCCACGCTTTTGATCACGTGGTAGTTGGTGATGATATAGCCATCTTTGGAATAGATCACGCCGGAACCTTCGCCCGTTGCTTCGGTTTCGCCGTAAAAGAAATTCTGAACATAAGTCGTGGTGCGAATACCGACCACGCTTTTGGAGCATTTTTTGGCGACCGCCGCCGCGATGGAACCGACCGTTTCATCCACATCGATCGTCACGTTGCCGGACGACTGTTCGTCCGCTTCCCCGGTTTCGAAGACAGAATCCGAAGAAGGTTGGGACCCGTCCGAAATGATCGTACCGATCCGCTGTAACGCCGCGAATCCGGCACCAAAACCGATGATCGCCGCCAAAAGCACCGCCACAACGATCCAGCCGGGTTTTTTCTTCTTCTTTTTGACCGGCGGGACGGGCGGGTACGGATTGGTATCATACACGTTCGTCCGCTGCGGTTGTGGCTGCGGTTGCGGTTGCGGTTGTGGCTGCGGTTCGGGTTCGGCCGGGCGCACCGGTTCTTCATAATGACCGCCCTGCGGCGTGACCGTATATCCCGTCGGTTCGGCCGGTGCCGGCTCGGGCGGGGTATTTTCATTCAACATATTTTCGTCACGGTTTTCATCCATACGGAGAACCTCCTTAAAAATTACCTGTTGCAATTATTGTAATCCGGTTTTATGACGGTGATGGTTCAGAAAATTGAACAAATCATGAATACCGTTCTTTATTTTCCGGATGCCTTTACATAACAGGTCGCCAGTACGGCTTCCCACAGCGAATCCTTATCCGGATAAAATTCCGCGAATTCGCCGACCTTATGCTCGCCGGATACCGAATGATACACGATCGACCTGCCGACGTTCGCGGTCAGACATTTTGTCGAAAGGTAGGTGATCTCGTCCAGCGAAAGATTGCCGACAACGTACGGCTTTGCCGTGTTATACAGCGTCGTCAGGCGTGAGGGCTTTTTCAGGATCTGATTGCCGGCCTGACTGGCAAAGGCACGAATGAACTGTTTTTGCCGCTCCATTCGGCGGTCGTTCGCTTCCACATCATGGTCACGGTAACGAATATACCGATCGACCATTTCGCCCTTTAACGTGATCTCCTGCCCTTTGATAATGTCCGTCGAGTACGATCTGATCATGCTTTCGATCGGGGTCAGCCGGACACCGCCGATGGCATCTGCCAGCGTCTGTACGCCTTCCATATTAATGGAAATGTACGAATCAATATGAACATTGAACAGCAATGAACGGATCGAACTGCAAATGTTTTCGCAGCTTTCCTTTCCGTCTTTACCGTAAGCGTACGCCATACAGATCTGCCGGGTCTCGGTACCGTAGAACTTGCCGGAGGTCGTAAGCATCTGGATCTCGGTCATGGTTTCACGGGAGACGGGCAGGATATTGATCGCGCCGGTCTTAACGTCCAGGTTCATCAGCAGGATCGTGTCGGCCTGGCCGTTTCTGCCGTACCCTTGTGTATGGTCGTGTTTTTTCTTGTCAACACCGAGAAACACAATATTGACCGCGTTCTTATTATACTCATAAGTTTCACCTTTATATACGACCGTACTGCCGTCCTCGTCCATCGTTTCCATAAGATCCAGTTCCGGCGGCGTGACGTTGACGTCATAATCCATCAGTTTCTTCTCACCGATCTTATACAGCACGAAAAAGGTCGATACCACCGCCAGAATGATCGCCAGTAATACACACAGAATGACAATGATCACGCGGCGTACTTTCTGTTTTCCGGTCAGCGGTTTCTTTTCTTTCGCGGAATGCCTGCTTTTGGCGTGACTGCGGATCACATGATCAGCCGCCGGGCGATCATCGTCCGGCGTTCCGACCTCGATTTCAAAACCGTCAGGCGTAAAATTATTTGGTTCGTTTGTCATGCGTCAAAACTCCTATTACTAAAAAGCGCTCGCTGTCGTTGCTGTTGGGGGTACAGGTACTCAACGTCAGAATGCGGTCGTCGGTCGTGACCTTGACCCCGTCACGCACCTGATACAGGCGGGATCTGTACGCTTCGGAAGACGGATGAAGCGTAATATCCAAAAACTCTTTATACGATTCCTTATCGCTGAAATCAAACGAATTCAGAACGTGCCGGTCGTCGAACACGAAAGCGGAATAGATCTTGTAGGTCAAAATGTGTCCCGGGATCGCGACGTAAACGGTATCATTTTTATCGAAAAAGTTTTTATCATAATACTGCCGCAGCGCCGTGAACATAGTTCGGTCCGCCAGATCGTGGCCGTAGATGACGGTGTTCGGATCGGTGAAATCCGCCTGATTCAGACGTTGAACATAAATAGCGGCGTCATGGGAAAGCTGCTTTTCAAAATCATGCGTCAGATAAAAGTTCTCTTCCACACCGGGCGAACTTTGCAGGACAGGATAATTGATCGCGGCATAAGTCTTGGATTTTCCCGTGCCGGGCACCTGGATCCATCCGATCACGTCTTTATTATCCTTCATGGCTTTTACCAGAAATTTCGGACGATCGGGCAGGTTTTCTTTCTTTTCCGTAAGTTCCTGTTCCAGATCATTGGCGGCATATTTTTCCGCCGCGGCATTTTCGTATTTTTTAAGCGGATTAAAAAAGTACAGGATCAGACAGACCGATACCACAAACGCCAGAACGGACAGCAATAATACGATCAGCCAAAAGCGGTTTTTCTTTTTCTTTTCCTGCCGCTCGGGCATAACATTTATATTGTCGGACATATTCGATTGATTCCTTCCAGAAATTTGATCAGCCGATCGACCATTCCGCCGTTTCATATACGGCGGTGGCGGTCAATCCGCTTTGAATAAACGCGAAGGTGACGGCGTATTCCCCGAAATCATAGGTCAGGCAGTCGCAAACCTCTCCCGCGGGCAGGAAGAACGCGTGGACACCGTCCTGCGCTTTCGGAGTCAGCTCCGGAAAAGATCCTTCCACTTCGCTGGTGACGGTCATTTTTTTGAAACCGAACGCCGTTTCGTTGGTCGCGATACAACTGATATGCCCGTTCGGTTTGTAATAATACTCGAATTCGGCGAACGTACCGTTGGTGATTTTTTTATAATCCTCTTTTTCCAGTACGTTATACGGGGCTTCGGAGACTCCCTCCGCGTCCTTTCCGGCATTGTCGGAGCGGTTTTTCAATTCGCCGATCAGCGCGTCCGGATCGGTGCCGACGGTAAACTCCATTTCCGGGATCTTCCCTGTCGAAACGTTGGTTTTGAAAATCGACGAATCGGTCGAGGTCGTTTTCGGTGTTTGCTTTCCGCAGGCGGTCAGCCCGACGGCCAATAAAAGTACCAGACAAAGACAAATCCGTTTTTTCATAGATCATTCTCCTTTGTTGGAAAGTATATTCAGCAGATCGTTCCGCTGATCCCACAGATCCTGCGAAAGATCAACGTAATAGGTGTGCGGCTTTTCAAAACGCTTGACCTCGTCCCACAAAGCGCCGACCAGTTTTTCCCGCGTGGCGGAAATTTCGCTGACCGATGGGGAGAAATAGACCTGTTTACCGTGGTCGAACAGGCGGACCTGCAATTTCTGCGCCACAAAATTCGTGACGATCTTCCGTTTCCAGGTATAGGTCGGGTCAAAGATCTCGTACGGTTCGGTATCGTCGATCTTTTCATGGTTAAGGGTAATGACGTCGGCGATCGCCTTGCCGGTATCCCGGTCGTACAGACGCCACGGGATCTTGATACCGGGCAGGGTGATCTTTTCGATATTTTCGCTGACCTTGATCTTGGGGGTCACCTTGCCGTCTTTTTCGACCGCCGCCAGTTTATACACACCGCCGAACACCGCTTCACTGGAAGCCGTGATCAGCCGTTCCCCGACGCCGTAACTGTCCACCTTTGCCCCCTGGAAGATCATATCCCGGATCAGGTATTCATCCAGCGAGTTGGAAACGCAGATCTTACAGTCGGGATAACCGGCGTCGTCCAGCATTTTTCTTGCTTTCTTCGTAATATAGGTGATATCACCGCTGTCGATGCGGATGCCGATCGGGCGTTTGCCCATCGGTTTCAGCACCTCGTCAAAAACGCGGATGGCATTGGGGATACCGCTGCGCAGGACGTTATAGGTATCGACCAGCAACAGACAGCTGTCCGGATATCTTTCGGCATAGGTCTTGAAAGCGGTGTATTCATCGCTGAACATCTGCACCCAGCTGTGCGCCATGGTCCCCGAAGCGACCACGCCGTAATCCTTGGCGGTTTTGACGTCCGAAGTGCCGACACATCCGCCGATGATGGCGGCACGCGCACCGTAATACGCGGCATCCGCCCCCTGCGCCCGACGCGCGCCGAATTCCATGACCGGTCTGCCGTCCGCCGCGCGGACGATGCGGTTGGCTTTGGTCGCGATCAGTGACTGATGATTGATCAACAGCAGCAGCATGGTTTCGATCAGCATGGCCTGCATGGCGGGACCGCGCACGGTAACGATGGGCTCGTGCGGGAAGATGGGTGTTCCTTCGGGAACCGCCCAGACGTCGCAGATGAATTTGAAGTTTTCCAGATATTCGATAAACGGATCGGAAAACAGATTCAATCCGCGCAGGTAGGCGATATCCTCAGCATCAAAATGCAGATTATTCAGATATTCGATCAGTTGTTCCAGACCTGCCATAATGGCAAATCCGCCCTGATCGGGGACACGGCGGAAAAACATATCAAAATAGGTGACTGTGTCTTTCAGATCGCTTTCCATAATTCCGTTCGCCATGGTCATTTCATACAGATCCATCAGCAAAGTCAGATTCCGTTGGTCTTTCATTGGTTTTCCGCCTTTCTTTTTTACATCTTTTCGGGTGCGTCGATTTTCAGCATGGACAGCACATTTTTGATCACGGTCGCCGTATCGGCACACAAAGTCAGCCGCGCCTGGCACAGCGCATCCGATTCGCCCTTGACACGGCAGGTGGCGTAGAATTTATGGAATTTCGTTGCCAGTTCCACCGCGTAATGGGTCATTCGGGCGGGATCGTAGGTCTTTGCCGCCTGCACGATCTCGTCGGTATAGGCCGCAAGGTAACCGATCAGGTCACGTTCTTCGGGCGCGGTCAAAAGTGCCAGTTCCGCGGCGGAACATTTGCGCGCCGCGATCCCTTCCGCCGCGAGATTGCGGATGATACTGCAAATGCGGGCGTGGGCGTACTGAACGTAATAGACCGGATTGCTGTTGGATTCACTGACCGCAAGGTCAAGGTCAAAGTCAAAATGACTGTTGGGTTCACGCAGGTTAAAGAAGAACCGGGCGGCGTCGATCGGCACCTCGTCCAGCAGTGTTACCAGCGTGATCGCCTTGCCCGAACGTTTGGACGCCTTGATGACCTCTCCGCCGCGCACCAGACGCACCATCTGCATCAGCACGACGTCCAGCCGGGAAGCGTCAATGCCGAGCGCCGTCAAAGCGGCTTTCAGACGCGGCACGTAACCGTGGTGATCGGCGCCGAGAATATCGATCGCCTGATCGAATTTGCGGACTTCCAGTTTATTGTAGTGATACGCAATATCCGGCACGACGTAGGTCGGGAATCCGTTGGCGCGCACCAGCACGAAATCTTTATCGCAGCCGAATTCGGTCGCCTTGAACCACAGCGCACCCTCCTGCTCGTAGGTGTAGCCGCTTTGTTTCAGCAGTTCCACGATCCGCATGGCTTCCCCGTTGTTGTGCAGGGTGCTTTCCTTGAACCAGGTATCGTATTCAATGCGGTATTTCAGCAGGTCGTCATGCAGACCCTGAATGTTTTTCGGCAGGGCGAATTCAACCAGTGCTTTGCGGCGTTCTTCTTCGCTTTTTTCTACAAAACTGTCACCGTACGTTTCGGCAAACGCTTTGGCGTGCTGAACGATATCTTCCCCGTGATAGGAATCTTCCGGCATTTCGATGCCGTCCCGATACAGCTGCAGATAGCGCAGTTCCAGCGAAAGACCGAATTTATTGATCTGGTTGCCGGCATCGTTGATATAGAATTCCCGTTCGGCGTGGAAACCGGCGGCTTCCAGAATTGCCGCCAGCGCGTCACCCAGCGCGCCGCCGCGGGCGTTGCCGATGTGCATGGGACCGGTCGGATTTGCCGAAACGAATTCGACCAAGACCCGTTTGCCGGCGCCGTAATCGCTTTTTCCGTAATCCGCGCCCTTTTCGGCGATATCCGCCACGATATCGGCATAATAGCGGTCGGACAAAAAGAAATTGATAAAGCCCGGACCGGCGATCTCATACCGGTCGATATAGGTATCCGAAAAATCGGCTTTTGCCATCAGCGTTTCGGCGATCATGCGCGGTGCCTTGTGCAATGCCCTTGCCCAGACCATGGCCGCGTTCACGGCGTAATCCCCGTGATCACGGTTGGCGGGAACGTCCACCGAAAATTCCGGCAGTTCGGCACGGTCAAAGGTCCCTACGTCCATAGCGGCGGCCGCCGCCGTGCGGATGGACCGGACGATCTGTTCTTTTGCAGTTTTTACGAGTAACGACATAAATTTCAAACCTCTTTAACAGTTATTTTCACTTGATTTCGACTGACCGCTTTTCCGCCGGCATCGATGCGGTACTGCATATTCAGCGTGCCGCCGTTTTCGGTCAGCCGGTTTTCGAGTTTTTCGCCGGTGATATCGAGCATCATTTCCCCGAATCCCGTACTGTACCGGCAGACGGTCGTCTGCCCCAGCGTGATCACCATTCTGGAACGCAGCGCGCCGAAGCGCTGTAAGATCACGGTGTCGGGCGCCTTGTAATGCAGGGTCGTTTTGATGCCCTTCTGCCCGATCAGTTCACTTTCTTCATAGGTCAGCAGGATATCGCCGTCACGCAGTGCCAGACTGCCTTCGGTCATCAGTTCGACCGTTTCGCTTTGTCCGTCGATGCCCTGAATACCTTTGATCTTGATTTTTACCTGTTTCATAGCGCGTCAATATCCACCGTTTCGACCAGGGATTCGTCAATGTTTTCGCCCAGCAGAACCGATGCCGTTTTGCGGAACGATTCCGCCTTGTCGCTGACGAAGAAGCGGTGAACGGCATTCGGCGTGTCGTTGAGCGCGTCGTCACGTTTCAGCATTTCGGCGATCACGTCCGCGGTTGCCGATCCCATATTGATCAGCGTTACGCCGTCCCCCATCACGCGGGAAATGGCTTCGGACAAGACGGGAAAGTGCGTACATCCCAGAATCAGCGTGTCCACCCCGGCATCCCGCATGGGTTCCACGTACCGGCGCACCGTTTCGGTCACGACCGGATCATCCGCTTTGTACCAGCCCTCTTCGACCAGCGGTACAAACATGGTCGCGGCGTTTTCCACCACCGCGGCATCCGGAAGCTGCGCTAAAATCTGTTTTTTGTGCGCGCCGCTGCGAATGGTCGCCGCCGTGCCCAGCACCCCGATCTTTCCGTTTTTCGTTGCCTTGACCGCCGCGACGACCGAATGCGAAACCACCTCGACAAAAGGCACCGGCAGTTCGTTTCCCGTATCGGACGCGACACTGGACACCGTACCGCACGCCGCCACGATCAGTTTCACGTTCTGCCCCAGCAGGAACCGCTCGTCCTGACGGGCATATTTACGGATGGTTTCCCGACTTTTGGTTCCGTACGGAACGCGGCCGGTATCCCCGAAATAAACAATATTTTCCTGTGGCAAGCGACGGATCAGCTCTTTCGCGACCGTCAAACCGCCCAATCCCGAATCAAAAATTCCGATTGCGCGTTGATCTGCCATTCGTTTCCCCTGCCCTTATATAATATTTCATAATATAATAACATATATCACGGAATATTGCAACAGTTTTCGCTTGAAAAAGGGCGACCTTTCTTGACAAGATTTTGCCCGAATGATATAATTTTTGTAAAAAGGAGCGAATGGTATGAAAATCTTGAACTCGGTGACCGAACTGGTAGGAAATACCCCGCTGGTGCGGTTGGAGAATTACAAAAAGATCAACGGACTGTCGGCACAGATCGTCGCAAAGACGGAATATCTGAATCCCGCCGGTAGCACCAAAGACCGCGCGGCGCTGAATATGATCCTGGAAGCCGAAAAAAGCGGTACCTTACAGCCGGGCGGCGCGATCATCGAGCCGACTTCGGGCAACACCGGCATCGGGTTGGCGTGTATCGCGGCGGCACGCGGCTACCGTGCCATGATGGTCATGCCCGATACCATGAGTAAAGAACGCATTGCCCTGATCGGCGCGTACGGTGCCGAAATCGTGCTGACCGAAGGGGCGAAAGGCATGAACGGTGCCATTGAAAAAGCCGAACAGCTGCACCGTGAAATTGCCGGCAGTATTCTTGCCGGACAGTTTGTCAACCCCGCCAATCCGGCGGCGCATTACGCCACAACGGGGCCGGAGATCTGGCGCGACACCGACGGACAGGTCGATATTTTCGTTGCCGGCATCGGCTCGGGCGGAACGATCTCCGGCATCGGCAGATATTTGAAAGAACAGAATCCGAACGTGCGTATCGTCGGGGTCGAGCCGTCAAATTCCGCCGTGTTATCGGGCGGAACGGCAGGCCCGCACGGTTTGCAGGGCATCGGCGCCGGCTTTGTACCGGAGAATCTGGACACGACCGTTTATGACGAGATCATTCCGGTGGATGAGGAAAGCGCCTACACCGCCGGACGGTTTTTGGCGGAACACGAAGGTCTGCTGTGCGGTATTACCTCCGGCGCGGCACTGCACGCGGCAGGAATACTGGCACGCCGCCCCGAAAACAACGGAAAAATGATCGTTGTACTGCTGCCCGACAGCGGCGACCGTTATCTTTCCACGCCACTTTTTGAAAAATAAGGGAAACAAGATGACAGAAGAAAGAATACAAGCCATACAATCGGCGCTGAAACCGGGTGAAGCGGCGCTGATCACAAGTGAATCCAACCGCCGATATCTGACCGGATTTCCGTCCAGCGCCGGCATGGTGCTGATCACCCCCGAACACGCGCGGTTTCTGATCGATTCCCGTTATTTCGAGCGTGCCGGACAGATCGTGACCGATTGCGAAGTGATTTTGATGAAGCAGGCGGCGGCACAACTGACAGACCTGTTTTCAAAAGACCGCGTCCAAACGCTTTTTGTCGAGACCGAACGGCTGGATCACGCCGCCGTACTGCGTTACCGCAAAACGTTTGACCCGGTGCAGGTCAGCGACGAGCCGTTTTTAGACGGTCTGCTGACCGACCTGCGCGCCGTCAAGACCGAACGGGAGGTCGCGTGCATCCGTCAGGCGCAAAAACTGACCGATGAAACCTTTGCCCATATTTTAGAGGTGATCCGCCCCGGGAAAACCGATATGGAGATCGCGTTGGAAATGGAGTTTTTCGCGCGCACACGGGGCAGTGACGGCGTGGCGTTTGATTTCATCGTGATATCGGGTAAAAATTCATCGGTGCCGCACGGCGTACCGAGTGGGAAAGTCATGGAAAACGGCGACTTTGTCACCATGGATTTCGGCGCAAGGGTGGACGGTTACTGTTCGGATATGACCCGAACGGTGGCGATCGGAAAAGTCAGCGCCGAACAGAAGGCGGTGTATGAAACCGTTTTGCGGGCACAGTTGACCGCCCTTGAAACGATCATGGCGGGCAAGACCGGCAAAGAAGTGGACGGCGCCGCGCGCAAGGTGATCGCCGACGCCGGTTACGGGGAATATTTCGGTCACGCGCTGGGGCACAGCGTGGGATTGGAGATCCACGAAAGCCCGAATTGCAGTCCGAAAGACGAAACGGTGCTGAAAGCCGGCACGATCATGACAGTCGAACCGGGCATTTATCTGCCGGGCAAATTCGGCGTCCGCATTGAAGACATGGTTTGCGTGACCGAAACGGGATGTGAAAATCTGACCCACAGCCCGAAAGAACTGATCGTTCTGTAAATAAAAAA
>JAZUFP010000335.1:0-2325 GCA_045640765.1 Acutalibacteraceae bacterium | reverse complement strand
AAATTTGAATTCTTATCGGGAGTTTGAAACATGGAAGCAAAAGATAATAATGTTATCGCCCCGCAGATCGACAATAAAATTTTGTGGGCGCAGTTTTCCCGTCATTTTATTTTGCTGATCGCAATTGTTTTGGCGTTTGTACTTTCCGGCATAATTTACACTGAAATCAGTTATAAAACACATTATTCCTCGCGAGCCACTTTACTGGTGCATGATAAAGAAACGGGTACTTCCACCAGCGAGATCAGCACGTCGACGTATTTGGCCTATGACTATATGCAGATCATTCAAAGCCGGAACGTGTTGCAGAAGGTGATCGATAATCTGGAATTGAAAGATTATTCGGTCAAAAAACTGCAAAGATGTATTGATTTTGAAACTCCCGAAAAAACCCGTATTATTTTCCTGACCGTCACCACTACGGACAAAGAAATGTCCCAGAAAATCGCTGAGGAAATCTGTGAGGTTTCAAAAGAACGAATTGCGGATATCATGAATACACAAACCACGGCTGACGGCGGCGTTATTGAAGAAGCTTCCAGGCTGATCGTTGTAGACGGGGCCGGTTCTCCCAATCGTGTCACTTCCCCGATGAAGAGGAATATCGTAATATTTTTGGCATTGGGTGTTATCGTCGCAATCGGTGTATTGTTTATTTTTTATGTTACCGATGACAAAATCAACGGTGAAGAAGATATTTCGACTTATCTGCATATCGGCACGATGGCCGAAATTCCTTATTCTGATTCAAAAAAATACCGCGTCGCGCGTAATACGGATAAATAATCTTGAAAGTGGGAACAATAAACGATATGTCTAAACGTGTTTCGGATACGGATCAATTCAATCACGGCAGTTTTGAAGATGTCGGCCGCTCTGTGCGTCGGGTCAATTTCAATACGTCTTCCGCGGACAATTATATCAGCAACGAGGCCTATAAAACGCTTCGCGCCAACCTGTTTTTTTGCGGAAAGAATATTAAGACCATCATTGTGACCAGTTGTATGGAAAACGACGGAAAAAGTACAATTTCCACCGAACTGGTCAAAAGTCTTGCTGAATACGGAAAACGGACGCTGCTGATCGACGCGGATATGCGCAAATCGGTCATGCTGAATAAAAATACACATAGTGCGGATATAAACGGTCTTTCGGAAGTGATTTCGGGTCTGGCAAATATCAAAGACGTTATCTGCCGTACGCAGGACGATTTGTTTGACGTTCTTTTTTCGGGTCATTTTCCGCCCAATCCCGTCGAACTGATCGGCAACGGCGTTTTCGCCGAAGTATTGGAAGAATTGAAAACGCAGTATGATTATATTATTATCGATACACCGCCGCTGGGTGTCGTTATTGACGCTGCGGTCATTGCCTCGTTCTGTGATGGTGCCATTCTGGTGGTGAACAACGGAAAAATTCCCAGAAAGGTCGCCATAGAAGTTAAAGAACAGTTGGAAAAAAGCGGGTGCAAGGTGCTGGGCGCGGTCTTGAATAATACCGAGAAAGGCGCCACCTACCGCAAGGGATATTATTCCAACAAAAAATACGGTTACAGGATGTAAGCAAATAGTAAAAAACGTTTATTAATCATCGTGCGTCAGATGATGCGCGGTGATTTTTTATGCGCTCTGAGGGGAAACGGACGGCAGATGAAAAAAGTTTTGGAGTCCGTATTTCGGGACATCGAAAAAAATATAATAAATTTGCAAAAAGGGGTTGACAAAACCCGTGCGGATGTGTATAATAAGAACAGAAACGAACAAATGTTCGGTGGAGGAATGAACATGACTGGCACGATGATTTTGAAAAGTGTATTGGAATTCGGTATGATCGTTTTTACGCTGTGGGCGGTATTTCACGAGGATAAGTTTGCCGCGGCGGAACAGCGTGTTTTGACCTATTTGCGTCGCCGCAGATTCAAAGTTATCCGCGGTTATGAACAGCCGACCCGTGTTATTCGTGACCGTTAAAATCGTTGTTTCTGCTTTCCGGCAGCGGATTTTTGATCCGCTGCTTTTTTGTTTTTTACGGGTCGGTTATTTTTGCGCCCGCGGGGAATAATATCCTTGAAGGAGGGTTGCGAATGCAGAACGGTATATCTTTTGTCAAAGGACTCGGCGCGGGCATGGTCGCCGGTGCCGCGGCAATACTGGTCGGGAAAGTGATGATGCAGGACCACAAAAATGTCAGCAAAGGTTCCACAAAACTGGTGAAAGCGGTCGGCGAATTTGTTGACGGCGTGCAGATGATGTTTCAGTGATCAACGTGATACGGTAATAAAAAGAGATCCTCCCGCGGGAGGATCTCTTTTTATTACCGTATCAC